>SHLN01000246.1 GCA_004283105.1 Acidimicrobiia bacterium | reverse complement strand
ATGCCGCACCGGTACGCAGCGCCGTCAAGAACGTGCCATCGGCCAGCCCGGTCATGTGTCACGTTGCGGTGTCGAACACGCTGATCGTCGACAGGATGGTCGGCAGCGAGCGCTTGGCGGGATTCGACGGGTGGTAGCCCACCACCTTGATCGTGGTGGCCTGGGCCGTATGCATCACCGGCATCCATTCGAGGAGACCGACGTCGGGCTCCCGGTAGTGGAAGCCGTCCCGGGCGCGGACGTGAGTGCGGGTCTCGTCGAAGCTCTCGATCGCGTCCTGCAGCGACTCGATCATCTCGTCCATGAGGGCGTCGAGGCCGACGGCGTCGACGATCCTGGCGATATGGTCCCTGGCAATTATCGTGGTGGTGAATGCCCGGTCACCGCTCATGTATCTCCCTTTTCCGTCCCTGTCAGCCGACGCCCACAGTGTTCGAAGCCACTACGCATTTCGGATGGGGCGCTTCGACCGTGCTGTCCGACGCGCCCGGCAGAGACTGCCTCCTCACAATTCCAATCATGGTATCACCGAAAGTGGTGGAAATCTATGACGGAGCGTGAGGTTGAGCCGACAACCCAACCCAACGGTTGGGAGATCGGACCCCTGCCCCACTTCGCTTCTCTGGTAGTTAAGCGGTCGGGCGACCCCTATGACAACCGATTTGAGGACAACGAGTTGGCCCTGCTCCCATCTCGCGCCGTTATCGCCCGCCGGGACGCCTTCCGGCTCGGTCGGGCCGCCGCCCACGAGGCCCTCGCCGCCATCGGGCGGGACGACAAACCGGTAACGATCGGGGACGAGCGTGAGCCGGTGTGGCCCGCCGGTGTCGTCGGATCTATCTCGCATGCCGCCGACGTCGCCGTTGCTCTGGTCGCCCCGGCGGGTGAGACCCCCGGCATCGGCATCGACGTCGAGAGCCGCCGGTACGCCCCCGAGCTCAATCAGCACGTGCCGCGGCCGGAGGAGCGAGCGTGGCTCGAAGAGGCCGATGCCGAGGAACGCCACGACCGGTTGCTGGCATTGTTCTCGGCCAAGGAGGCCATCTTCAAGGCGTTCTACCCCCGGGTGGGCCGGTTCTTCGGGTTCGAGGCGGCCTCGGTGCAACCGACCGAGGGAGGGTTCGTGGCTCGCCTGGCTGAAGACCTCGACCCGGCCTTCCCACCCGATCGGTCCTTCTCCGTGTTTTGTGGATGGTCGGGGCCCTACGTGCTCAGCTGGGTCATCCTCCCGACCACCGGTGGAGTCGGGCCCGACCACTAACCGCACTGGATGCGCTACGGTGATCTCCGTTCGGCTGGCATGTGAGAAAGGGACATTGGATGACGGGACGTGCACGGATTGGGATCGTTCTTCTCAGTGCTCTCTTCTTGCTCATGGCGCTTCCCGGGGTTGCCTCCGCCCATAGTGGTGAGGAGAGCTACGTCTACCTCGACATCTACGACACCTCCATCGAGGGCCGGATCGAGCTGCCCATCATCGACGTCAACGACGTCCTCGGTCTCGACATCCCGCAAGGAGAGGAAGCCGACGCCGCCGTCGCCGCCAACCTGCGCACCCTCCAGGAGTACGCCGCCGACCACTTCGCCATCGGCACCGCCGCCGAACCGTGGGCCGTGGTGTTCGACGGCTACGGGATCATCGACGCCGACAACGGCAGCTACGCCGTGCTCCAGTTCGAGGTCGACAAAGAGTTCGAGTCCACCCCGCGTGAGTTCACCACTACCTACGACGGCATCTTGCACGCCAAGCCGGAGCGCAGTGCGCTGCTGATCATCGGCACCGACTTCGGCTCCGGGACCTTCAACAACGAGGCGAGCGAGCTGCTGCGCTACTCGCCCGGTTCCACGACGCAGGCCGTTGATCTGGGAGATACCTCGTTCTGGAAGGGGGTGAGCGGTGTGATCGGCCTCGGTGTCGAGCACATCCGGATCGGCACCGACCACATCCTCTTCATCTTCGCGCTGGTGCTGCCGTCGGTGCTCGTCTTCGGCAACCGCTGGGAGCCGGCTCCGAGCTTTGGGTCCGGCCTGTGGCGTGTGCTCAAGATCGTGAGCATGTTCACCGTCGCCCATACCATCACGCTCACGCTGGGAGGCCTCGGCATCGTCGAGCTCCCCTCCGGCCCGGTCGAAACAATCATTGCGCTCTCGATCGCGCTGGCGGCCCTCCACAATATCTGGCCGCAGTTCGTCAACAAGGAGTGGCTGCTCGCATTCGGATTCGGCCTCTTCCACGGGTTCGGGTTCGCCGGTCTGCTGTCGGACCTGGGACTCACCCAGAGCAGGCGGTTCGTTTCGCTGCTCGGATTCAACCTCGGCATCGAGCTGGGACAGGCAGTGATCATTCTCCTCGTCTTCCCTGCCCTGTTCCTGCTGCGTCGCACCCGGTTCTATGTCCCCGGCATGTACGCGGCTTCGATTGGTTTGGCCGTCATCGCCACCGGCTGGGCACTCGACCGGGCACTCGGCATCACCTTGCCCGTCGACGAGCTGGTCGACCGGATTGTTGCCTGGCCCCGTGCCCTGTTCGTCGTGGCAGTCCTGACGGTGCTGGCGACCGCCGTCGTGTACTTCGAGCGGTCGCGAGGGCGGCTCCTGCCCGTTGCCGGGGAATCGGAAGCTTCCATTCGGGCCTGAGGCGCTTACCTCAAGCGACGCCTGCCACGTGCCGACCATACAACCGTGGCAAAGAGGTCAAACGAGGGGGCGCGCTTCAAGACCGCCGGCCGGGGATACGCCCGTGCCGAAGTCGAAAAGGCGATCGCCAAATACGAGCAGATGCTCGAAGAGGCGACGCGTCGCATTGCCCAGCTCGAAGTCGACATTGAAAAGTCCAAGGAATCCGAAGCCGCCGCCATCGATCAGGCGTTCTTCTCCCTCCTCGAGGTCAAAGACCGCATCCTCGGCGGCGCCGAGGCCCGCGCCCAGGAGATCCTGGCCGAAGCTCGTGAGCGGGCGGGTGCGGTAGAGACCCATTCCGGTGCCAAGCCATCAGCGATTCTGGATAATGCCCGCCGGCAGGCCGAAGAGTTGCTGACCGCCGCCCGCGCCGAAGCTGCCCAGCTCCAATCCCAGGCCGACAACGCCATTGCGTACGAGCACGATCCCGACGAGATCGTGCGTTCTGCACATGAGCAGGCCGACCAGATCAGGAATGCCGCCATCGAGGGGGCGGACGAGGCTCGCCGTGCCATGACCGAATTCGTGGAGGAGGCCAAGAACACCGCCGAAACCACCCGCGCGAAGGCAGAGGCCGAAGGTGCCGAGATGCGACGGGCGGCCGATGAATATGCCGCATCGGTCCGCGCAGAAATCGAGGCCCGAAAAAGCGAGCTGGCGGACGGGGCCGAGGCGCTCAGTCGTGCGGCAGAGGAAGCCAAGGCCGAAGCAATCCGCATGACCAACGAGGCCGAAGCCGCCCGGGCCGAAGCCAAGGACGCGCTGGCCGCTGCCGAACGGGAAGCCAAGCAATTGCGCACCGAGGCCAACCAGGTCAAGAAGGAAGCCGAGACCAAGCGAGCCGAAGCAATGCAGCTCGTCGAAGAAGCGCATTCCGATGCCGCCGCCGCGGCGGAGAAGGCGCTACACGATGCCCGCTCCGAAGCAGGGCGCATCCGCGCCGCCGCCGCCGCCCAGCTGGAGGAGACCGAAACGGCCAGGGCCGAGGTTCTGGCCGGGGCCGAGCAGGAAGCAGCCGTGCTCCGCGAGGAGGCCGACGCCCTCAAGCAGGCAGCCGAGGCGGCACTGCAGGACGCACGGAACCGTGGCGAGCGCGAGGCCGCCGAATTGCGAACGGCTGCCGCCGCGGAGCTCGAGCGGGAACGCACGCTCGTCGCCAAGGAGCTGGCCGCCGCCGAGAAGGCCCGCAAGCAGGCCGAGACTGCCCTCGAG
>SHLN01000245.1 GCA_004283105.1 Acidimicrobiia bacterium | reverse complement strand
ACCCGGAAGTCGTCGGCCGCGCAGAAACAACCGGCTACCAGGAAGCCTGGCACCAAGCCTACGCCGCCGGCCCGGTCCTAGCCGAGTCGGATCACCGTGTCCTGACCGAACAGGTCGACCGGCATGTCCAGGCCGAATGCGTCATACACGCCCGGCGGAACAGAAATGTCGGCCAGGTAGAGCTCGCCAACTGTCGGAGCCTCGAGGAGCCCGGTTTTCGGGGCGGCGAGGGTGAGGGTCGCCGTGGCCGTCACGCACGGAGCGGCGGGCTCGCCGGTCGTCACATCCAGCCCACTCGGGGTATCGAGCGACAGCACCGGAGCAGCCTTAGTCCCGGCCCACTCGATGAGTTCGGCGACTCTCCCGCGCGGGTTCCCCCGCAGCGAGTAGCCGAGGAGCGCATCGATCACCAGGTCGGCATCTCCCGGCTCGGCTGCGGTGGGCACGCCCATGCGGTTGAGCACGTCGAGTTGATGGCCAGGGACCGGACCGAGCCGAACCGGATCCGTACCGAGGACGACACTCACCTCGACGCCCCAGTTGGCGAGATGACGAGCCGCCACCAGGCCGCCTCCTCCGTTGCCCCCCGGACCCGCCAGTACCAACACGCGGGACGGACGGAACCGAACGAACCCGAGCCGGCCGAGGTTTCGCCCGGCGTTCTCCATCATTTGTTTCAGTTCGATGTGGAGGTCCTCGATCATGATCCGGTCGACCTCCCGCATCTGATCCATGGTCACCGCCGGAACCGATGTGCGGTCGGAAGCAGGGAAGAGCGAATCGGGCATCAAGTGAACCTACTCGCCAGTGTGAAACGATCCGGCGCTCGCTAGTTTGGGGGTATGGCAAGTCGTCCCAAGCTCATGGCAATGGTCCTGGCCGGCGGGGAAGGAAAACGACTTCATCCGCTGACTCGCGATCGCGCGAAACCCGCTGTTCCCTTCGGTGGCCGGTACCGCCTCATAGATTTCGCTCTTTCCAATCTCGTCAACGCCCGGATTGTTCGGATCGTGGTGCTGACCCAGTACAAGAGCCATAGTCTCGACCGCCACCTCGCCACCACGTGGCGCCTGTCGCCCATTCTCGGGCACTACGTGGCGGCGGTTCCCGCTCAGATGAGGAGGGGGCCGCGCTGGTTCGCCGGCTCGGCGGATGCCATCTTCCAGAACCTCAACATCATGGTGGATGAGGATCCGGACCAGGTGTTCGTGTTCGGCGCCGACCACATCTACCGAATGAACCCCCGCTACATGCTGGGAGAGCACCTCGATACCGGGGCCGGCGTCACGGTTGCTGCCACCCGCGTGCCTATCGAACTAGCCAGCGAATTCGGCGTCATCAAGGCAGATGCGACGGGCAAGATCGTCGACTTTCTCGAGAAGCCGGCCGATCCCCCGCCCCTCCCCGACGACCCAACGATGGCATACGTGTCCATGGGCAATTACCTGTTCGATCGCGATGTGCTGGTCGACGCGGTAAACACCGACGCCGCAGACGAGAGCTCGAAACATGACATCGGCGGGAACATCATTCCCGCTCTCGTCAAAGATGGGCTGGCATGGGTGCACGACTTCGCCTCGTTCGATGTTCCCGGGATTCATGCTCGCGAGCGCGGATACTGGCGCGACGTCGGCACGCTCGACAGCTACTTCGACGCGACCATGGACCTGCTGGCGGTGGAACCCACGTTCAGCCTCTACAACCAGGAATGGCCCATCTACACGGCCAACACGCCCCTCCCACCGGCCAAGACGGTTCACGAGGAGCCGGGACGCACCGGGGTTGCCCTCAACTCGCTACTCAGCGACGGCGTCATCATCAGCGGCGGCACCGTGCGCCGCTCCGTCCTCTCGCCGCTCGTCCGGGTCAACTCGTATGCCGAGGTCCAGGATGCCGTTCTTCTCGACGGCGTCCGAGTCGGCCGCGGGGCCGTCGTGCGGAGAGCCATACTCGACAAGAACGTCCAGGTTCCAGAAGGCGCCCAGATCGGCGTCGACCTCGACGCCGACCGCGGGCGCTACACCGTCTCGGACAACGGCATCGTCGTGATCGGCAAGCGGGACAAGGTGGAGGTTTAGGCGGCGAAGCCGCCGAAACCGTCGCCGGTCACCGGTCACCAGTCACCGGCCGTTTCCTCTCGCGGGCGAAGCGCAGGCCGCCTCTCTTCCCCTCCCGTGGAGCCTCTTCCCCTCCCGTGGAGCGAAGCGGAGCGGGAGGGGTTACGTCCCCGCCGGGCGCTCCAGGGGTACGAGCCGGTGGTCCGAGGTGAAGAGGCGGGAGGCGGAGCCGAAGCCGACCACCGCCGTCGTCGTCGCCACCGAGCCGAGGATCAGGAACATGATGGCCGCCTGAACCTTCACGGCGTCGACCGGGTCTACCCCGGCGAGGATGAGACCGGTCATGGCACCCGGCAGGAAGACGAGTCCCACCCCCTTGGTCGTCTCAACCTGGGGCGTAAGAGCGGTGCGGATGGCCGAGCGCACATACGGAAGCGAGGCGCGACGCGACGACTGGCCGAGCGCCAGACGGGCTTCGACCTCGTCGCGCTTGTCCCGCAGCTCCTCGACGACGCGCCGGGCAACCACGACCGTCGCGTTCATCGAATTGCCCACCATCATGCCGGCCAGCGGAACGAGGGCGCGGGCCTCGAGTGGGAAGATCCCCAGCCCGAAAATCACGCCGAGGGTCACCGTGGCGGCGGCGACGAACGCCGCCAGACCGATCGGGAACAAGCCTGGTACCTCGCCGGCGCGCCGCGACAGCACCGCGGCGGAGAACAGGACCATCACTGCCACCCATGCCCACGACAGCGCCAGCGACCGGTCGGGATCGAGGATGAAGGCCAATACCGCCCCGATTCCGAGCAGCTGCACGAGCGCTCGAACCACGGCCACACCAATGCCTCGCTCGATCCCGAGCCGATTCCACCGCGACAACACGAGGGCCACGGCAACCATGACAAGCGAGGCGGCCAGACCGACGAAATCGACATCACCGGCCAGGAACCCGGCATCACCGGACATCGGCATCCTCCAGGAAACGTTTGAGTTCGTGATCTCCGTTCGAGGCCAGCGCAGCCGGCCCGCCCAGGTATCTCAGTGATCCGCCGATCAGGACGGCCACCCGGTCGGCGATGCGTTGCATTTGTCCGAGGTCATGGGTGACCCAGACGACGGGAGTCCCGGCGTCCGCCAACCTGCGGGCCAGTTGCTCCAACCGGGACACCGCCGCCCCGTCGAGCGAGGACGTCGGCTCGTCCATGAGCAGGGCCTCGGGCCGGGCAACAAGCGCCCGCGCCAGGCACACACGCTGCGCCTCGCCGCCGGACAACTCGCTCGCCGGCCTATCGAGGAACGACCGATCGAGCGCGGCCCGCTCGAGGGCGTTCTCGAGACCGGATCGGCCGGCCTCACCATCGGCTTCCTCGAGGTTGTCGCGAACCGTCCCGGCAAAGAGAACCGGGCGCTGAAACACCATCCCGACCTGTCGCCGCAGCTGGAGCGGATCGAACTCGGACAACGGCCTACCCCGGTATCGAACGGTCCCACCCGATGGCACCTCGAGCCGGTTGCAGAGTCGAAGCAGCGTGCTCTTGCCCGAGCCGCTTGGACCCACGAGAACGGTGATCCCACCGGCAGGAATGTCGAACGTCACCTCGGCGAGGCGGACCCCGGACGACCCCGCGACGGAGACCGAGTCGAATCGGAAGAGCGGGTCGCCGGACATGGGGGAAGAGTAGGCAATGAGCTACGAGCTATGAGCTGTGAGCTATGAGCAAGATCGCGAAGCCAGCCAACAGCGCCGGAGCCATTGCCGCTCCGTGCCCACAGCCCACAGCTCACAGCTCACAGCCTGGAAGCAGCTTGCTCCTCAACACAACTACCGTTGCTGCCGATGGAGATCCTCGATGCC
>SHLN01000244.1 GCA_004283105.1 Acidimicrobiia bacterium | reverse complement strand
TCCGGGCACTCCCGACGTGGAGATAGCCGGTGGGCGACGGAGCGAACCTGAGTCTCATGTGCTCACCGGATTGCGGAGCAGTCCGAGCCCTTCGATCTCGGTCTCCAGAAGGTCTCCGTCGTTGAGCGGGCCCACCCCTTCGGGAGTCCCGGTCAGGATGACGTCGCCCGGCAGCAGCGTCATCACGCCGCTGATGAATGCGATGAGCTCTGCCGGGCCGAACACCATGTCGGTGAGGACGCCCTCCTGGCGCATTTCATCGTTCACCCGGCAGGTAATGCGCTGGCCCTCCTTCGGATCGAACTCGGTCTCGATTGCGGGACCGAGAGGACAGAACGTGTCGAACCCCTTGCCCCGCGTCCACTGACCATCCCGGCGCTGGAGGTCGCGAGCTGTGACGTCCTGGCCGACCGTGTAGCCGAGCACATAGGAGGCCGCCTCCTCGACGGCCACATTGCGGGCAACCCGCCCGATGACGATGGCGAGCTCCGCCTCGTGCTCGACGCGCTGGGAGTGCGGGGGGATGCGGATGGCCGCAGCGGGCCCGATGACCGAGGTGGACGGTTTGATGAACATGATCGGCTCGTCTGGCACCTCGACCTCGTGTTCGGTGGCGTGGGCGGCGTAGTTGCGGCCGATGGCCACCACCTTGGTGGGAATGGTGGGAGATAGCAGCCGGGCCTCATCGAACGGGATGACTGCTTCGGTCGGTTCCCAGGCGACGAACGGGCTCCCCCGGTAGAGCCTGATTCCTTCCGGTTCGACGCCCCCATAGCTGATGTCATCGCTCTGAGAGCGAGTGCGAACGATCTTCACGAGGACGGCTCGGCGGTAGGCAGGCTCATGGGGTGAGCGGAACCTCACCGAGCGCCAGTTGATGGCGCAGATCCGACACGGACAGGCGAAGCAGTTCGGGCGAGAGCATCGAAACGAGGCGCCGGGCCGACGCCGATCCGTGCGAGACCCGCGGCGCCCAGTACTTGCGATTGGCCTTCAGAGCACTGATGCCCGCCTCCGGCACCGAGGCATCCGCACCCAATCCGATGAGGAGGAGGGCGAACGAGAGGTCGTCGGCGCTCGGTGCCTTGCCGAACAGGGACGCCCGTGCGCTCATGATCAGGACCAGGACCGACTCCACATTGTGCCGATTCTCGTCCGGCTCGAGCACGAACTGCGCCTGGGAGGCGAGCTTGAGGGCATACCCGGTGTCCGGACCGGGCGTTCCGAATCCCTCCCCCCACGGGACCTCGGCCGGAGAGCGAAAATCGCCGGGTCGGGTGGCCGACCAGCGCCGGGCCGGCCCCGGCTCGGCCGCGGGCGGATCTTCGAGCAACATCTCGATCTGCGGTTCCTGTCCCATCAGACGACGTCGATCCAGTGTTCGTAGCCCTCGAGCTTGCCGGTAGCAGCGCTCATGAAGAGCTCCTGGGCCCGGACGGTGACCGGTCCGGGCCGCCCGGTGCCGATCGTACGATGGTCGACTTCCCTGATCGGGGTTACCTCAGCCGCAGTTCCGGTGAAGAAGGCCTCATCGGCGTAATAGACATCTGAACGGGTCAGGTTGGCTTCTTCCACGGTGGCCCCATCGTCGCGCAGCAACTGCATGACCGACTGGCGAGTGAGGCCGTCGAGTGCTCCGGCCTGGGTGGGTGGTGTCCGGACGATCCCATCCCGGATGAGGAAGAGGTTCTCACCGCTCCCTTCCGCGATGTATCCGTCCATGTTGAGCAGCAGCGCCTCGTCGAACCCGCCCGCGTTCGCTTCCAACCGGGCGAGAACGCTGTTGATGTACCCGCCGGTGCCCTTGGCATCGGGGATGAACATCGACTGATGGATGCGGCGCCAGGAAGACACACCGACCCGAATCCCGTTCTGAAGTCCTTCGTCTCCGAGGTAGGCCCCCCATCGCCAGGCGGCGATTGCGACATGAGTCGTGGCTCCGGTGGGGTTGAGCCCCATGCTGCCGGTGCCCAGGAACACGATCGGCCGGATGTAGCAGGCGCCCAGTTCGTTTGTGGCGATCACTTCGCGAGCCGCTTTGGTCAGCTCCTCGACCCCGTAGGGAAGCGGCAACTGGTAGGCGGCTGCCCCGCGAACGAGTCGATCCATGTGGTCGGTGAGCCGGAATACCGCCGGCCCGGCCTCGGTCTCGTAGGCCCGCATGCCCTCGAACACGCCGGTGCCGTAGTGCAGCCCATGGGAGAGAACGTGGACGGTGGCGTCCTCCCATGCGACCAGGTCGCCGTCCATCCAGATGTATTTGACCGGTTCCATGGGCACCATGTTGCCACGTTCGTCGAGCATCCGGAACTGCAGGACGGCGACGGCTAGCGTGATCGAATGCGTCGACTACTGGCGAGCTCCTTCGGCCTCGGGCTCATCCCCCGTCGAATCCGGGGATCGGACGCCGGTGCGGGAACGTTCGGAGCCGCCCTGGCCATTCCTCTCGCCATCGCAGTGGACAGCGCCTGGCTCGAAATCTCCCTGGTCGCCGTCGTAGCGGTAGCAGGCATTTGGGCGGCTAGACCGTTTGCATCCGGCGATCCGGGATGGATCGTCATCGACGAAACGGCCGGTGCGTGGCTGGGAGTGATCGGCCTCGGAGGCTGGCCCTTCGTGATCGGCTGGCTGGTGGCGCGCGTGGCCGACATCACCAAGTGGCCGCCCGGGGTTGGGGCAGCCGAGCCTCTTCCCGGGGCCTGGGGCGTGATGGCCGCCGACCTCGTTGCCGGTCTGTACGGGCTCGCCGCGGGCTGGGCGATCACGGCACTCTGAGTGCGCGAAACATTTGCGCGACTGCGGTTCTAACCAGCAAGAGGGCCGGTGCTATCTTCGCCTCACGGGAGTAGGGAAGAAATACTGATGCGCAAGACGGCGGCAGTGACTGTGCTATTTGTCATGGCATTGTTCGCCGTGCCGCTCGGCGCAGCGGCCACCGGCGGTGGCAGTACCGACACTCCGTCGTGCCCGCTTCCCACCGCACCCGGAGCCGTCGTCGTGGACATCAGCGACGAACTGATGCTCGCCTGGGACACGGCCAAGTCGACTGCCGGACCGGTCCCGGTTTCCGTCCCGGCAGGATCCTGGGATGTGTATCTCACTTCCTATGACGATCACAGCAACAAGACGCACCAATCCCAGTTGGAAGAACAGTGGTACCTGGAGGGTTGGCTGGCCGGCTCAGTGGTGTTCACAACCGACACGACACCCGATCTGCCCGAGTCGACCGATGTTGAGTGGTTCAGTGTCGGTTCCATCACCACCACCCAGGCCATCGATTCGGTCGTCGCCGTGCACGCCGCCTACCCCGATTCATTCGAACCGCATTCGGTTGCTCCGCTGTGCGCCGCGTTCTACCCGACCGGGACATCGCCGGTTGCTCCCCCGGCATGCCCCTTCCCGGCGGGCCCGGGCGTGGTCACGATCAGCACGGAATTGCTGCTCGCCTGGGACGAAGCCGCCTCAACCGCCGGTCCGGTCGCCTTCGGCCTCGCCGCCGGCGAGTGGGATGTCATCCTCGTCTCCCACGACAATCACAGCGCCAAGACGCATCAGGCCCAGACTCGCGAGCAGTGGTACCTGGAGGGTTGGCTGGGAGACGCGCTCGTCTTCACGACCGCTGCCACCGACGACCTGCGTGAGGACACCGACTTCGGTGTCTTCGCTGTGGGGACCATCGAGGCGCGGACTGCGATCGATTCGGTGAAGGCCGTCCACGCGGCCTATCCCGCCGACGAGCCCCACTCGGTTGCCCCCCTCTGCGCCGTCTTCCAAACTCCCGGCGACGGCGGGAGCTCCACCACCTCCTCGACAACCGCTCCGGGCACCACGAGCGATACCACCACGACCACCGGAGGCGGCGGAGACAACGGCACCACTACCTCACTCGCCACCACAACCACGATGGCCACC
>SHLN01000243.1 GCA_004283105.1 Acidimicrobiia bacterium | reverse complement strand
CCGGGTCTCGGAGCGAACCGCCCAACTGTTCGCCGCCGACCGGTACAACGACTATCTCCTCTTGCACGGGCTCGGCGTCGAAATGGCCGAAGCGCTCGCCGAGTACTGGCATAAGCGGATACGCAGCGAATGGGGATTCGTCGACGAGGACGGTCCGTCCCTCGGCGGGCTGTTCAAGCAGCAGTATCGCGGCGGCCGCTACTCCTGGGGCTATCCGGCGTGTCCCGATCTCGAGGACAACGAGACGGTCGCGACCCTCCTCGGAGCCGACCGCATCGGAATCACCGTCGGCGAAGACACGGGGTATCAGTACCAGCCCGAGCAATCCACCTCGGCGCTCATCTGCCACCACCCCCAGGCCAAGTACTTCATCGCCAAGACGGCCCGGCAAGTACGGGCCGAGCATGGCAACGTTCCGTAGCCGGGAACCGGGCGTGCAAACGCGAGCGTCTCAGCAGCGAGTAGAACAACAGAGGACACCATGACATCTCGCGCCCAACCGATTCGTGCCATCGCCGTGGCAGCCGTTCTCGCCCTCGTGGCATCCGCCTGCGGGGGCGATGATTCTTCAGACGCGACCGAGACGACGCCCGCTCCGTCCGCGACAACCACCACAACGGCAGCGGTGGCGACCACCACCACGACGGTCGCTCCCACCACCACGACCACGGTGTCAACCACGCTGGCGGGCCCGACTACGACGACCTTGCCGGGCGAGCCTTTCGACATCGGCCCGTCCCCGGGCGATGTTCTCAGCGTCGTAGCCGTCGCCTTCGACGACGTCCTCAATCTGCGAGCCGGGCCGGGCACCGACTTCGAGGTCCTCAAGAAGATGCCGCCCCGGTACGATCGCGTCATCGCCAACGGTCGAGCCCAGGCCCTTCCCAACTCCATCTGGTATGAGGTGACGGCTCTCGGTGTGACCGGATGGGCCAGCTCCACCTATCTCGCCGAGCTCGGCTCAACCGACGACATCACGTCACAGATCGTCGACAAGCTCGGTGAGATCCCAACCGCCGAAACGATGGCCGACCTCGGGCGCATCGTGGCCGAGTCCTATCCGGCCGTCGAGCGTCCGCTTCGGGTCCGCATGTCGGGCGAGCCGAGCGTGGGTGATCTCGGTGAGGTGATCTACGACGTCGTCGGGTTTGCCGACGACTCGGTGCGCGGCCTTCGACTGCACGTGTTTGGCCAGCCGACCGAGAGCGGCGACGGCTTCTCGCTCAAGAGCGTCGAGGCCACCGCCCTGTGCGCCCGCGGGGTCGATGGGGCCGGCGTCTGCATCTAGGGCAGGAGTATCTGCCAGTCGGCGGCGATAGCCGGAAGCACCGCGTCGGCCAGCCGATAGCCGCCGTTCCAGGTGTAGTGGGCTCCGTCGGCGTAGCGCATGTGCTTGCCATCCAGGTAGTTGTTGAACTGCCCGGTTTCATCCTTGAAGAGATCGAAGGCTGATATGTAGGTCACTGTGGGCCGCAGCGCCGCTTCGGCCTCGTACACGGCGTTCATCTTCAGGACGTTGGCGGTGAACGTCTCGGATTCCATGATGGGAAGTCCCACCCAATACACCCGCTCGGTGCCCGTCACGAGGATGTCCATTGCCTCGGCCACCCGGAGGGCGTAGAGGTCCACCCAGGCATCGGTTCCGAGCTCGAAGCGCTCTCCCCCCACCGCCACAGTCTGGGCGTCGTTGCCACCGAACTGCACGACTACGGCGTCCGGTCTCACCTCCGGAAGCTGCTCGGCGATGTAGGCGGGCCAATCGAAGTAATCGGGACGGCTCAGACCAGAGATGAAGCGGAAATCGACGGTGGCGTCGATCACGCCGGTATCGGTGCTCCGGTTGGCGAGGGCCGGCCCGAACAGCTCGACGAATGAGTCACCGATGATCCAGAGATCGAGCGGCTCGGTAGTGGTGACGGCCCGGAGGGCGGGGAGTGTGGTGGTCGTCGTGGTCTCCGTCGCCGGCGGCATGGTGGTCGTCGTCGTGGTCGTGGTCGGAACGGCGATGCTCGTGTCCCGCCGGGGCACACCCCGTCCGAGGGCATCGTCCGCCACCTCACGGGGGACATCGAGCTGAAGGAACGAACTCACCGAAGCAAGCGGCTCGGCAAACGCCATGGCAACACTGCGGCCCGTCCCGAGCTCCTGCGTCTCGGCAGTGCGGAGGATGGCCTGCGCATTGAGCAGGGCACCACCGAGCAGGGCCACGATCATGGCGATGAGCACGTGGCCGGCCGCGAGCGGGCGGGGCTGAGGAGTCGGAGTGGGCTGAGTCGTTGTCATCAGAATTGGAAGTAGATGAAGGCGGCGACGCCTTCGTTGGCGAGAGCATCGATGGCAAAGAGGGCGAGGGCGAGGACCCCGCCCTGGGCGACGGGGGCGAGACGGGAGAACCCCACGAGGACCTGTTCGACCCGCTCCCGGCTGACGTACTGGGCGGCGAGGGCGACGACGATGGCGAGAACGATCGGGACGGTAATGGCGTCTACTCCCCCGCCCCATTCGGTTGCCAGCCGGCGGATCATTTCCCATGCCGTCGAGAGAGAGGGAGCCCGGAAGAAGATCCAGGCGAAGCTGACGAGGTGGAACGTCACGAAGCGCCGGCGGAACAGGGAAGCAGCCGTGTCGGGTACCGGGGTCGTTCGCAAGGCACGCTGCCGCTCCCACACCAGCCACAGGCCGTGTAACCCGCCCCAGATGACAAAGCGCCAGGCGGCTCCGTGCCAGAGGCCACCGAGGAGCATTGTCAGCATGAGGTTCCGCTGGGTGAGCAGCCCGCTGCCCCGGTTGCCTCCGAGCGGGACGTAGAGGTAGTCGCGCAGCCAGCGGGAGAGGGTCATGTGCCACCGCCGCCAGAAGTCCTGGATACTCACCGCCGTGTAGGGAGCGTTGAAGTTGTCGGGGAACCGGAACCCGAGCAGCAACGCCACGCCGATGGCGATGTCCGAATAGGCGCTGAAGTCGGCGTAGATCTGAATGGAATAGGCGTAGATCGCCACGAGGATCTCGAGGCTGCCGTACTGGCCGGGACTGGCGAAGACGGCGTCGACGAGGTTGCTAGCGAGGAAGTCGGCGATGACGACCTTTTTGGCAAGGCCGATGGCAATGAGGTAGAAGGCACGTGAGGCATCGATCTTGCGCGGGTCCCGCTTCCCCTTGAACTGGGGAAGCAGCTCGGTGCCACGCACGATCGGGCCTGCCACCAGCTGGGGAAAGAAGGCCAGGTAGACGGCGAAGTCGAGCGGCGGCGCAACCGCCAGCTTGCGGCGGTAGATGTCGATCACATAGCTGAGCGCCTGGAACGTAAAGAACGAGATCCCGACCGGGAGGGTCACCTGGATGAGCGGAAGCGATCCGCCCATGCCGAGCGCATCGAGCGTCGTGTTGACCGACTCAACAAAGAACCCGTAGTACTTGAAATAGCCGAGCAGCCCGAGGTTGACTGTCACGGCGCCGGCCAGGAAGGCCCGGCGGGATCGCTCGTCGCCCGATTGCTCGATGCGGACGGCGAAGAACTGGTTGGCCAGGCTCGAGACGACGAGCAAGCCAACAAACCGCCAGTTCCAGAAGCCGTAGAAGAAGTAGCTGGATGCCAGCATGAACCACCGCCACCGGGTGGGAAAGGGCATGAGGAACCAGTTGGCGAGGAAGACGACGAGGAAGAACGTCGCGAACGTGATGGTCGGAAACAGCATGACTGAGGACCGCAACGATACCCACTGAACCGGAAATCCAGTCCGTGTCACACCCGGCCGGTAGCTTGGCCGGCATGCGAGTTGAAGTGAACCGAAGCCCCCGCCGTCACAAGACCGTCCAGGCCCGCCTCGTCGACGGCACCCTGCGAGTGGCCATTCCCGCCTCGATGACGAAGGCCGAAGAAGCCCACTGGGTTGAGGTCATGTCGGCGCGGTTCACGCGC
>SHLN01000242.1 GCA_004283105.1 Acidimicrobiia bacterium | reverse complement strand
GCCCGAGCCGGGCGGCGGGGCATCGGAAAGAGGTGACGGCTGATGGCGGCTCCCATCGACCTGCACGAGGTTGCCGAGCGCGAGCACGAGGCTCGCAGCCGCTATCCCTTCAGGATCAAGGCGTGTGCCTCCACCGCCTGTCTCTCCGCCGGGGCCGGTGCCACCGTCTCTGCTCTCGAGCGAATCATCGAGACGTCCGACCTGGCGCTCGATGCCGTTGTGATCCCGACCGGTTGCATGGGTCTGTGCAGCCGGGGCCCGCTGGTGCGGGTGCTGCGCCGGGGCGGCGACGAGACCATGTATCAGAACGTCGACGAGGCGGTGGCGACCGACATCGTGCGCAGCCACATCCGCAACCACGAGCCGGTCGAAGCCAACGTCCTCGACACCAACATCCCCTTCTTCCAGGCCCAGGAACGCATCGTGCTGGCCAACGGCGGCATCATCGACCCCGACCGGATCGAGGGCTACGTCGCCCACGGCGGCTATGTGGCGCTCCAGAAAGCCATTACCACGATGACGCCGGAGGAAGTAGTCGAGGAAGTGCGTGCGTCCGGTTTGCGGGGCCGCGGAGGCGCCGGATACCCGGCCGGCAGCAAGTGGGGCCTGCTGGCACGAGCCGAAGGAGACCAGAAATACGTCGTCGCCAACGGGGACGAGGGTGACCCGGGCGCCTACATGGACCGCACGGTGATGGAGGACGATCCCCATCGTCTCATCGAGGGCATCGCCATCGCCGCCTATGCCACCGGAGCCTCGAAGGGGTACATCTACGTGCGCGCCGAATACCCGCGCGCCGTTGAGCGGCTCGACCGGGCCATCCGCGTGGCCCGCCGCAATCGCCTGCTCGGCCGTCGGATCCTCGATACCGAGTTCAATCTCGACGTCGAGGTCCGGATCGGGGCCGGGGCATTTGTATGCGGCGAGGAGACCGCCCTCATGGCCTCGATCGAGGGCCGGCGAGGAACGCCGCGGTTGCGCCCGCCGTATCCGACCGAACACGGGCTGTGGGGCCAGCCGACGATGATCAACAACGTGGAGACGCTCGCCAACATCCCCGCCATCGTGAACAACGGCTCCGAGTGGTTCCGGTCGATCGGCACCCCGAGCAGTCCAGGCACCAAGGTCTTCGCCCTGGCCGGTGATCTCGTCAATATCGGCCTCATCGAGGTCCCGATGGGGATCACGCTGCGCTCGATCATCGAGGACGTTGGCGGCGGCATTCCCGACGGCGGGACCTTCAAAGCCGCCCAGACGGGCGGACCCTCGGGAGGGTGCATTCCCGTCGAGTTCCTCGACACCCCCGTCGATTACGACAGTCTCCGCCAACTCGGCTCGATCATGGGATCGGGCGGGCTCATCGTGATGGACGACACCCAGAAGATGCCGGAGGTGGCGAAGTACTTCATGGAGTTCTGCATGGATGAGAGCTGTGGGAAGTGCACGCCGTGCCGGGCCGGGACCGTGCAGATTCACACGCTGCTCGAGCGCATGTGCGCCGGCGAGGGAACGGTCACCGACCTGCGCCACCTCGAACAGCTCTGTGCCACGGTGCGGGACACCAGCCTGTGCGGGCTGGGTCAGTCCGCGCCGAACCCGGTCCTGAGCACGCTCCAGTATTTCGGAGACGAATACGAGGAGCTGCTTGTCGGCGGCCAAGCTCCCGGCAAGGAGGTGGCCGATGCGTGAGCAGCGCACCACGGTGGACGTCACATTCGACGGCGTTGAGTACGAGGCATTCGCCGACGAGACGGTCATGCATGCCGCCCGGCGCCTCGGGGTTCCGATCCCGTCGCTCTGCTATCTCGAAGGCCTCTCAGTGTGGGGCGGGTGCCGCATGTGTGTTGTGCAGGTAGCCGAAGACCACCGGCTCCGGCCGGCCTGCGCGACCACGGTGGCCCCGGACATGGAGATCAAGACCCGGACTCCGCAACTCCGGGCACACCGCAAGGCCCTCACCGAGCTGCTGTTCGCCGAGGGCAATCACGTCTGTGCCGTCTGTGTCAGCAACGGCAACTGCGAGCTGCAGGATGTCGCCGTCGAGACCGGCATGGATCACGTCCGGTTCGACTATCAAGCGCCACGGCGGGAGGTCGATGCATCCCATCCCAAGTACGTGTTCGACCCGAACCGCTGCATCCTCTGCACCCGGTGCGTGCGGGTGTGCGATGAGATCGAGGGTGCCCGGGTGTGGGACATCGCCTACCGCGGCGCCCAGGCCGAGCTCGTCAGCGAGCTCGGCAAGCCGTGGGGCGAGTCTCAGTCGTGCACGTGGTGCGGCAAGTGTGTCGTCGTCTGTCCCACCGGTGCGCTGGCCTATCAGGGCACGGCGGTCGGGGAGATGGAGCACGACGCCGGCATGATCGTGCGACTGGCCTCCGCCCGTCAGCGCGGTGAATGGCTCGACCCGGCGGAGATGCGATGAGCGCACAGAAGTCCCGCATCGCCACCGTGTGGCTCGGTGGCTGCTCGGGATGTCACATGTCCTTTCTCGACACCGACGAGTGGCTGTTCGAGTTCGCCGAACGAGCCGAGCTCGTCTACAGCCCGCTCGTGGACATCAAGGAGTTTCCGGCCGAGGTCGACGTCACGCTGGTGGAAGGCGCCATAGCCAACGAAGACAACCGGGAACTGGCCCACATCGTGCGGGCCAACTCCAAGACGGTGGTCTCGTTCGGCGACTGTGCCGTCACCGGGAATGTCACCGCCATGCGCAACCCGCTCGGGGATCCGGAGAAGATCCTGCTCGACGTCTACGTAGAAGCGCCCGACCGCGACGGCGTCGTTCCCAACGAGGCGGGCATCGTGCCCGCCCTGTTGCCGCAGGTGCTCCCGGTCCATCGGGTCATCGACGTCGATGTGTATCTGCCGGGGTGCCCGCCTTCGGCAGATCGGATCCACGCTGCCGTCACGGCCCTCCTGGACGGCGAACCGCTTCTCGACCGCGGTGAAGACATCAGGTTCGGGTGAGGAGGACACCACATGCATGACCTGCACGTAATCGACCCGGTATCGAGGATCGAAGGCCACGCCAAGATCACGATCGCGCTCGATGAGGATGGCTCCGTCGCCCGGACCCGGTTCCACGTCACCGAGTTCCGCGGCTTTGAGGAGTTCTGCCGGGGACGACCCGTGTGGGAGATGCCGAGCCTGTCGGCTCGCACCTGCGGGATTTGTCCGGTCAGCCACCTGCTCGCCTCCTCGAAGACCGGTGATGCGGTCATGGGGGTCCGTATCCCCGAGACGGCCGTCAAATTGCGCCGGGTCGCCAACCTCGGCCAGATCATCCAATCCCACGCGCTCAGCTTCTTCCACTTGAGCGCACCCGACCTCCTGCTCGGGTTCGACGCCGATCCGGCGGTCCGCAATGTCTTTGGCCTCATGGCAGATCAGCCCGAACTGGCGCGCCGGGGTATCCGGCTGCGGGGATTCGGCCAGTCGGTGATCGAGGCCATCGCCGGGCGCAAGGTGCACTCGCCGGGCATCGTGCCGGGCGGTATCGCCGATCCGATGACCGACGAGACCCGCCGTGAACTGCTCGCCGGCCTCGATGAGGCGTCGGAGACCGCCGCCATGGCGCTCGACCTGTTCACCGGCATCCTCGACACGTTCGACCGCGAGGTACGGGCTTTCGGTGAGTTCCCCAGCTACTTCATGGGACTCGCCAACGACGACGGTCTGTGGGAGCACTACGACGGCCATCTCAAGGTGGTCGACGCGGACGGGGCGGTGGCCGCCGACGGCGTGCCGGTCGCCGACTATCGGACACTCGTCGGTGAGTCGGCTTCGGTCGACTCGTACCTGAAGAGCCCCTACTTCAAGCCGGCAGTCGAGGACGGGGCGTCGGTCGAGCTCGGCATGTACCGGGTGGGCCCGCTTGCCCGCCTCAACGTGTGCGAGTCGATGGGAACTCCGCTGGCCGATGCCGCCCTGGACGAGTACCGGG
>SHLN01000241.1 GCA_004283105.1 Acidimicrobiia bacterium | reverse complement strand
GCGAGCAGCGAGCAGCGTGTTTAACCTCCCCTCATGGCACGAGTAGCGATTACCGGCGCGACGATTCTGGATGGAACGGGAAGCGATCCGATTTCGGATCAGACGATCTTGTGGGAGACCGGCGTCATCTCGTGGATTGGCCCGGATTCTGAGGCCATCCTCGACAAGACGATGATCATTGCCGCCGACGGCGGAACGGTTCTTCCCGGACTCATCGATTCACATGTGCACATCAGCCTGGCCCCCACCCTGACCGGCATCTACGACATCGAAGAGGAGCCGGTCGCCCGAACATTGATCCGGGCGGCTCACGGGGCGGGCCTGCTCCTCCGGGCCGGCATTACGACCGCCCGTGATGTTGGCAGCCGCGAGGGCGTAGCCATCGACGTTGCCGCCGCCCAGCGCGATGGCGATCTCGCCGGAGCCAGGATCCTGGCGGCAGGACGCGGCCTGACGCCTCCCGGTGGGCACGGCCAGGCGATGGGGGTTGAAGTCCGCGGGGCCGAGGAAGTTGCGGCGGCGGTACGCGCCGAGCACGCCAGGGGCGCCGATCTCATCAAGTTGTTTCCCACCGGCGGGGTCCTCGGGGCCGGTACTCATGGATTCGATGTCGTCATGACGCTCGACGAGATGCGGGCCGCGGTCGAGACGGCCCATGAGCTCGACATCCACGTCGCCGCGCACGTGCATGGAACCGAAGGGATCGAGGTCGCTCTCGATGCCGGTATCGACACGATCGAGCATGGCACGGGAGCAACCCGGGAGCAGTCGGAGCGGATGGTCGAAGACGGCGTAGCGATGGTCCCGACGCTCGTGCCCCTCGTGGCACTCCGCCAGCGCGAGCTCGACCTGCCCCGCGACCTCATGAAGCGGGCAAACGAGGTAGCCGCCATCCAGTCCGAGTCGGTGGCCACCGCCATCGAGGTGGGCGTGCGGGTGCTGCCGGGTACCGACGCCGGGACGCCGTTCAATCCCCCGGGACAACTGGTTCAGGAGATGGAGCTACTCGTTGAGCTCGGCATGAGCAACCATGAGGTGATCGTGGCGGCAACGTCCGCCGCCGCCGACACGTTCGATTGGGATGATGTCGGCGTTCTCGCCATCGGCAACGTCGCCGACCTGCTGCTCGTCGACGACGATCCGCTCGAGACACTCGGCACGCTTTCCTGGCCGGCCTCCATCATCCAGGACGGCGTCGTCATCTAGGAGACCTCATGGGCCGTCTGGAACGACGACTGTTGTCCATCACCGATCAACTCGAAGACCTCCAGGAGGAGGAACGACTCCTCATTGAGGAGCTCGCCTATCACCGTTCACTCGCAGACGACGCGGCACGCGACGCGGCCGTGTTCGACGATCCAATCGAGCGAGAGAATGCGGCCTTGACGTCGGGCGATGTCAAACGCTCCGAACGCCGGCTCCAGCAACTCAGCGACCGCCGCCAGAAGCTAGAAACCCGTCGAGCCCGGTTGTTGGAGAAGCTTGGCTAGGGAATCCCCGGGCGGCCCGGGCATTCAGTCACCGGTCACCTGTCACCGGTCGCCGGCCAACCCAAGACAAGCCAGTTGCGTTTGCTCTCTGCACCGGCAACCCGCAGGGTTGCCGCAAGCAACGCCAAGGGCGTTGCCTTGACCCGTTGACGGGCGGCCGCCAGGCCGCCCTATATCTCATCCAGGAGCTTTGCCTTCTTGGCAGCGAACTCCTCGTCGGTGAGGACACCGTCGGCGTGGAGGCGGGCAAGGGTGGCGAGCGTGTCGGACGGTGTTTCGGGGTTGGCGAGCGCTTTGGCCCGATCCTCACGCACCGAGTAGAGGTGGGCCTGGAACTCGTCCGGTTTGGGAATGTTCGAGAACCGGCTCTGGCCCATCTCGCCAGCCGACTCAATGATCAGATCGCCGAAACCGAGCATCCGCTCAAACACCGTTTGGGAGAAGATCACGTCGTTGATGACCTCGAGGGGAATCTCCACACCACTGCGGGCGATGATGCCCTTGCGGAGGACGAGGCGTTCGTTGGTGAGCACGAACATCGTGTACCACCAGCGCAGCGTCGGCACCACCGCCACCACGATCCACCCGAGCAAGAGAATGCCGACGACTCCCCATCGCAGCCAGGTCTCCTCGGGCAAGCGGGGCACGAGAGCAAGCCCGATGATTACAAATACCGTCCAGGCTGCGGGGATAACCAGCGACTTCCAATGAGGACGGAAGGAGCGGAGTACCTCCTCGCCATCGCTCAAGAGTGATTCTGGATACTTCATACCGCGATCTTACGTCCGCCGGAGACCCGCTGCCGCCCCGGGCTATTCTGCGCGGATGCTCTACGACTACACGAACACCACGCCCGAAGGCGTTACGAACATCACCGACACGGCCATCGAAGCCGCCAACGAGTTGATCAATGCCATCGTTGCGGTGGAGGGGCCCAATACGATCGCCAACACGTTGCTTCCCCTCAACGAGGCCGCCGCCATCATCGAAGCCGCCTACGGACAGGGTGCCTTCATGGCCCGGGTGCACCCGGAGGCGGCCGTTCGGATCGCTGCCACCGACGAAGAAGAGAAGATCAACAAGTGGGGTATCGACGTCGTGTTTCGCTCCGACCTGTACGCCGCCATCCGAGGCCTGACGGATAGTGAGCCCGAAGCCACCCCGGAGCACCTGCGCCTGCTCGACTTCTGGATGCGGGACTTCCGGCGGGCCGGCCACGAGTTGGATGCGGAGCAACAGGCCGAGCTCAAGACGCTCAAGCAGCGTCTTGTCGAGCTCGAGGTCGCGTTCAGCGCCAATGTCGACGCCTATTCCGATCACATTGAGGTGACCCGCAAGGAGCTGGACGGGCTTCCCAACTCGTTCATCGATGCCCTCAAGCCGGGCGATGCCGAGGGCACGTACCGGGTCACACTCGACTACCCGGACCTCTTCCCTTATCTGCAAAACGCAACCAGCCGCGGTCGTCGCGAAGAGCTGCTCCGCAAGAAGAACACCTCCGTAGTCGAAGAGAATCGCCCATTGCTGGAGGAGGCACTCGGCCTGCGCCGACGGGTGGCCCAGCTGGTCGGATACGACTCGTGGGCCCACCACAGCATGGACGTCAAGATGGCGGACCCCGATCGCGTCGAGAGGTTCTACGCCGACCTCGTCCCCCGCTTGAAAGAGAAGGTCAAGGCAGAGCACGACAAGATGCGGTCCATGCTGGCCGAGGAGTACGGCGACGACACTCTCCAGCAGTGGGACATCAACTACTACAGCACAAAGATCCGCCGGGACGAGTACGGCGTCGACCAGTACGATGTCGCCAATTACTTCCCGCTCGAGGCGGTCATCGACGGCATGCTCGATCTGACCGCCGAGATGTTCGGCGTCACCTATGTTCGCCAGGACGAAACGAACGCCTGGCACCCGGATGTCTACCTGTATGCCATCGTCGACTCTGAGACCGACGAGCATCTCGCCTACTTCTACATGGACCTCTTCCCCCGCGAGGGCAAGTACGGCCATGCCGCCGCGTTCGACCTCGTTGCCGGTCACACGAATCTGGCAGGAGAAAAGATCCGCCCGGTGGCCGCCATGGTGGCCAACTTCACGAAACCGACCGACGAAGCGCCGTCACTTCTTCGACACGACGAGGTACTGACGCTGTTCCACGAGTTCGGCCACATCCTCCACCAAACGCTGACGAGGGCAGAGACGGTTCGGTTCTCAGGGGCCAACACCGAGTGGGATTTCGTCGAGGCCCCCTCGCAGATCATGGAGCACTGGACCTGGGAGCCCGATGTCCTCGCTCGCTTCGCCCGGCACTATCAGTCCGGGGAGCAAATCCCCCAGGAGATGGTCGGCCAGCTCGTGGCGGCTCGCGACGTCAACATCGCCGCTGCCAGCCTGCGCCAGGCCTACTTCGGGATCCTCGACCTCCTGCTCCACGACGACGCCGAGAAACGCGACCTCGATGCCCTCGATCGCGAGGCGTACGAAGTAAACGAACTGCCCTTCCCGGAGGGCACGTTCTTTCTCGCCAGCTTTGG
>SHLN01000240.1 GCA_004283105.1 Acidimicrobiia bacterium | reverse complement strand
CCGTTGCCGTGCGCTGGCGCGAGTGCTCGTCGCTGTTCTCTTGGTGGGAACGACCCTCCCCGTACCCCTCCCGCTCCGCTTCGCTCCACGGGAGGGGAAAGACGAGCAGCGAGTTATTACCTCCTGCCTCGCCGCATCGCCCGGTCCATCTCGCGCTCTTGCTGGCGCCGCTTCTTGGTTTCGCGCTTGTCGATGGTTCGCTTGCCCTTGCCGAGGGCGAGTTCGACCTTGGCGCGGCCGTTTGAGAAGTAGACCTTCGTCGGCACGAGGGTGAGGCTCTGCTCCCGCAGCTTCTCGCCGATACGGGTGATCTCTCGCTTGTGGAGCAGCAACTTGCGCGGCCGGGTCGGCTCATGTCCACCCTCGCGGGCATACGTATACGGAGGGATGTTCATGGATTCCAGCCAGAGCTCGCCGTGCTTCTCAGAGGCGTACGCCTCGTTGATGGACGCTTTCCCCTCCCGCAGGCTCTTCACCTCGGAGCCGAGCAGCACCATCCCGGCTTCGAACGTATCGACAATCTCGTAGTCGAATCTGGCTCGCCGGTTGGAAGCCACCACCTTCTTGGTCACTGGAAATACGGAGCAGGATCCGTGTGCGCCCCGTTGATGCGGACCTCGAAGTGGAGGTGCGGCCCGGTCGAAAGCCCGGTGCTGCCGACGTAGCCGATGAGGTCACCCAATCCGACGTCCACACCGTTGCGCACGGCGATGGACGACTGGTGGGCATAGAGCGTGGCGAGGCCGCCGCCGTGATCGATGATGACGGTGTTGCCGTAGCCACCTCGCACACCGGCATAGATCACCCGTCCGCTCGACGCCGCGTAGATCTCCTGGCCAGATCTGCCGTCCAGGTCGATGCCGGCGTGCGTGCGGGTGTACCCGAGGATGGGATGGAGGCGGGGGCCGTACGAGGACACAATCCGGAAGGGGTTGAGCGGTGGATAGAGCTCTCCAGGAGCGACCCCGCCGGCACGCTGGGACTCGGCCAGAAGCTCCTTGAGCCGGGCGTCCTCAGCTTCGAGACCCTCCTTCTCGAGATCGAGGGCGGCCGCTTCGTTCTTGATGGTCTGGAGCAGCGCCTGCTGGTTGATGAGCTCGGCCTCGATCTGCTTGCGGTTCTGCTCGATGATCTGGCGCTGGGTTTCGGCACCCTCCAGGGCAATGGCGAGCCGGTCCAGATGGCCCTGCAGCGTCGCCTTCTGGTCTTCGATGAGGTCGACTTGCTGGAGCTCCTGGTTGCGGAGCTCCTCGAGAAAATCGAGCGACTTGTTCGTCTCGGCCAGCAGGGCGGACCCGTACTTCACGGCGACGGCGGCTTCTTGCACAGTGTCGTAGTCAAACGTCACCTGCAGCTGCCCACCGCCCCGTTTGAACAACTCAACCGCCTGGGTCACTACCAGGTCGTGGGTGTCGGAGATATTGGCCGACGTGCGGGCCAGCTCGGCTTCCTTTTGAGAGATCTCGAGCTCGGTGAACGAAATCGAGGTGTTCGTCTCGAGAATGGCGAGGTCGAGGTCGGCGAGCACCGCCTCGGCAGCCGCTTGCTGAGCCCGAATGTCGTTCATCCGGCCGGTGGTGGCGCCGATCAACGACCGGTAGTACGAAACATCGCCTTCGGCCTCGGCCATGCGCGCTTCGAGCTCTTCGATCTCGCGGGCGATCTCGTCGATCTCGTCCTCGATGACGTTTTGGGCCGAGACGGGACCGACCACCGATCCAAGCAGCAGTACCGCAATGAGAATAACCAGCCGTCTCACTTGGACTCCTGGAGATATCGACGCAACCCCACCAGGCTACCGACAGCACCGGCAAACGCTCCGAAGGCAAGCACGACCAGGCCGCGGCTCACGAGAAAGGACTGGGGCACGTCGGTGTCGATGATGCCGAGGTCGAGGTTGGCAATGAACCAGCGATAGCCGAACCAGCCGGCCAGGACGGCCAGGCCGGCACCCACCAGCCCCTCGATGAGGCCTTCCAGCAAGAACGGGGTTCGAACGAACCAGTTGGATGCCCCCACCAGCTTCATGATCCCGATTTCCTCGCGGCGGGCGTAGATGGCCATACGGACGGTGTTCGAGATCATGACGACGGCCGAAAGACCGAGAGCAACGCCGAGCACGATGCCACCCGTGTTGAGGAGCCGGGAGGCCTCGAGCGTGTCTTCCACCGCCTCGGACGCCTGGTCGACCTCATCGACGAGGGGGATCGACGCCAGTCGGCTGACGATGGCCTGGTGATTCTCGTTGTTGGCGAGTTCCACCCGCACCGAAGCCGGCATCGAGGCCGGATCCACCGTCTCCACGAGCGCCGGATTGTCGGCGAACATCGTCTGGAACTCCTGCCATGCCTCGGCCTTGCCGACGTACACGGCCCGCTTCACCTCGTCCCAGCCGGACACCTCGTTGGTGACAAGCGTGTGGTCGGCGAGGTCGGCATCATCGAGCCAGGCAATGATCGAGATGCCCTCCTGCCAGCGCTCGGCCGAGTTTCGGGCCACCTCATTGACGACGAGGGCCATGTAGGTCATGAAAAGCGATACGAACACCGCCAGAATCGCCCCCAGCACAAGCAATACGTTGCGGCGCAGATTGGTGGCGGCCTCGCCGATGACGTACTCAGCCCTCATCGGACTCTCCCGGTGCGGTTACCACTTCTTGTTCCTCCGACGGCTCCGGGTCGGTCGGCGCCGCGCGCTGCCCGTTCGGGTCGACCGGCTTCAGGCCGTTTACCGCCGGGGTGGCATCGGTGACGGCCGGTCCCTCATACACGCCGCGCGACTCGTCGCGCACGATGCGGCCCCGCTCGAGCTGCATGACCCGGCGGCGCATGGCATCGACGATGGCGTGGTCGTGGGTGGCCATGACCACGGTCGTGCCGGTCCGATTGATCCGGTCGAGCAGCCGCATGATGCCGACCGATGTGGCCGGGTCGAGGTTTCCGGTCGGCTCGTCGGCCAGGAGAATGAGGGGCCGGTTGACGAAGGCACGGGCGATCGAAACTCGCTGCTGCTCGCCACCGGACAGCTGCCGTGGGAATCGCTCCGCCTTCGAGGAGAGGCCGACGAGTTTCAGGACCTTCGGTACTTGCTGGGCCACCATTCCCCGCGGGCGGCCGATCACCTCGAGGGCAAAGGCGACGTTCTGAAAGACCGTCTTGTTCGGGAGCAGCTTGAAATCCTGGAACACGGTGCCGACCGACCGGCGCAGGTACGGGACCTTCCAGTCGGGCAGGTCGGCGATATTGCGGCCGGCGACCCAGATCTCGCCCTGGGTGGGCTTCTCTTCCCGCATGAGCAGCCGAATGAGGGTCGACTTGCCCGAACCCGACGGTCCGACGAGGAACACGAATTCGCCCTTCTGGATCGTGGTATTGGCGTCGCGAATGGCGACGGTCGAGCCGTCGTAGACCTTGCTGACGCCTTGCAGGCGAATCATGCGGAGACTCCGGGGGAGGGACGCCGGGATCGGCTCGAAAATCGTACCAGTTCAACCATTTTGCGCGGTTCCATCCAATTCCTGTCGGCGCCGCCACTCCAGGTAGCCGTCCGTGAACTCGGAGATGTCACCGTCGAGCACGGCTCCCACATTCCCTATCTCGACATCGGTCCGCAAATCCTTGACCATCTGATAGGGCGCCAGGACGTAGCTACGGATCTGATGACCCCAGGCGGCCTCATTCTGTTCGCCCCGTATCTCCTCGAGGCGATCGGCGTGCTGCTGGCGGGCCAGCTCCGCCAACCGGGAGTTGAGCAGCTCCATTGCCCGGGCGCGGTTCTGGAGCTGTGATCGTTCGGCCTGGCAGGTCACCACGATGTTCGTGGGAAGGTGGGTGATCCGCACCGCCGAGTCGGTCGTGTTGACGTGCTGGCCGCCCGCCCCCTGCGCCCGCATTACGTCGATCCGGAGATCATCCGGGCTGATTTCAAATGGCGCCGCCTCGACCTCGGGGATGACGTCGACGGCCGCGAAGGACGTGTGACGACGGTTGGCGGCGTCGAACGGGCTCATCCGGACGAGACGATGCACACCGCGCTCGCCTTCCATATTCCCGTAGGC
>SHLN01000239.1 GCA_004283105.1 Acidimicrobiia bacterium | reverse complement strand
GCACTGCCCCGACCAGGAAGTTGACGCCGACTCCGGCCGTGAAGTTGCGGCCCCTGAACAGCGAGAGATCGATGAGCGGGTCGGCCCGGCGCCGTTCGATCCACCAGAAGAGTGCGAACGCCAGCGCAGCAACCCCGAACAACCAGGTCGTCGTCGTGGACCCCTCCCCGGTCAACTCCGACAGGTCGCCGACCACTGAGATTTCGCCGGCGTCGAGCAACGCAATGTTGAGAGATACGAGGCCGAGGGTGAGGGCGCCGGCGCCGGGCCAGTCGATGCGCGCTGTTGCCGACGGTTTGTCGTGGTCTTGCAGCGCCCACCAGGCAGCCGCCATGCCGAGCAGGGCGAGGGGAACGTTGAGGTAGAACTGCCATCGCCAGTCGAGAAACCGCACGAGCAACGCCCCGAAGAGCGGCCCCCACACCCACCCGATGGTGTCGACGGCGCCGAGGATGCCATAGGCACGGGGCCGGCGCGCCTCCGGGTAGAGGTCGCCGATGACCGCCAGGGCAACCGGAACCATGGCGCCACCGCCGATGGCGGTCAGCACCCGGGCGGCGATGAACCAGCCGAGCGACGAGGTGAACGGGATCCAGGCCGAACCGATGAGGAAGACAACGAGCGCCCCCACGTACACCTTGCGCCTGCCGAGCAGATCGCTCAAGCGGCCCATGAATGGCATCACCGCCACATAGGCGATGAGGTAGCTGTTGACGATCCAGGCGGCGTCGTCAAAGCCTGACGGGAGCGGGATTTCGAGGTCGCCGATGATCTGGCGCAGCAGCGTGGACACCACGGTCAGGTCGTCGGCCGCGACGAACACTCCAAAAGCAACAGCCGCCATCACCAGGGGCGGTGACGGAGTTCGCTTCATCCCCCGTCGACCTCAGGAGGGTTGATCGACACCGGTTCGTCGAACTCGGAGAGCTCGAGCAACCAATCCGTCACGCCCGCGTCTCCGCTGGTTGCGAAGTCCATGCGGGTGACGTGGAAGGAGTCGCGGTCGATCTCGAATCGTATGTCGACCCCTTGGGACTCGACCAGGCCGGCGGTGAGCACCTCAACCCTGGCCCCGGCGGCCGTTCCCGTCACGATGTAGGAGTCGCCCTCGACCGTGTAGGACGCATCGCTCAGATCGGTGGTGAGTAGCGGCTTCCATCCCAGTTCGGGATCGAAGATGATGGCAGGGTTGAAGGCCCGGCTTCCCGTGTACTCATCCCAGGCTCCGGTGAGCGGATTCGTCAACCAGGAGGTCTCACCGATCGCGATGGTGGCCAGCTCGATCGTGAGACCGCCGATGGCCGCTTCGAGCAGGGCCTGGGACGACTCGGGAGCCGCGTACTGGCCGGCGGCGCTACGGAGCTCGACACCGAGCAGTGTGATGGGGGCTCCCGACAGACTGATCTCGTAGCGGAGTGTCTCGACCGCCTGCATGGTGGCGGCGGCGTCGGTCAGGATCTCCTCAACCGTGAGCGGTGCGGTGGTGGATACGAGGGACGAGGTTGCTCCGGTGTCGTCTTTGCACGCAGTGGCCGCCAGGACGATCACTATTGCGAGGATTCCCAGACGCGCCATGGCTCCCGAGGTTATCGGGGTAACGGTGGTCCTGTTGGGCACGGACCCCCTACCCCTGAGCCTTCGGCACAGCGGTACCTTCCCCCCTTTGCGCTCGCTTCGCTCGCCCGGGGGGACTGACAAACCGGAATTCCTTGCGAAGGACGGCGCCATAGACAAACCCGAAGGGTCCCATCCGCCAGGTTTGTTCGAGCGAGAGCGGACCGCCGGCGTAGAGCTCCTCCGGTGGCGGGAGTTTGTCGAGTGACTCATCGAGGTACCGGTACTCACCCGGCGCCCCCGCCAACCACCCCACCAACGGGACAAACACCGCCGAACCGGCCCGATGCAGTTCACGCTGAACCTTGCCGATGGGGCGGCTCAGGTCGACGATGACGGCCGTCCCGAGCGGGCGAAGGATGCGATGGATCTCGACCAGTGTGTCCTCGACCGATGTGAGGTTCCGGAAGACGAAGGCCGAGAAGACCCCGTCGAACGCCTCGTCCGCAAACGGGAGACGCTCCCCGGCCGCCGCCACCCTCCGGGCGGCGTCGTTGCGAGCAAGCATCGGGAGCGACGGATCGAGCGCGGTTATGAACCGCTCGCCGAACGCGGGATTGCCCGCTCCGGTCCCGGCCCCGAGGTCGAGCAGGTGCCCGGCCGGCAGGAACGCGGCTGCCCGCTCCCTCCACGCCTTGTCGCGACCAAACGAGAGGATCGTGTTGAGCCGGTCATACCGATCGGCGATGTCGGAGAACACGGCGGCGCCATCGGCGCCGCTGGGGACCGGGGACTGACTCAAAACGACTCGAAGCCGGTGTACGGAACAAGCGCCTCCGGTACGCGCACCGTGCCGTCGGCTTGCTGGAAGTTCTCCATGATGGCAACGAGAGTCCGCTGGATGGCCACCGCCGTCCCGTTGAGTGTGTGTAGGAGGCGGTTGCCGTGCTCGTCCTTCACCCGGATCTTGAGCCGCCGTGACTGGTAGTCGGTGGTGTTCGAGCACGAGGTGATCTCTCGATACCGCTCCTGGCCCGGAAACCACGCCTCGATGTCATATTTCTTGGCAGCCGACGCACCGAGGTCGCCCGAACACACGTTGACGACGCGATAGGGAATCCCAAGCTCCTGAACGAGTGCTTCCTCGCGCGCAAAGAGGAAGTCGTGCTCGGCCCAGGACTCGTCGGGATGGCAGAAGCTGAACATTTCGAGCTTGTCGAACTGGTGAAGCCGGAAGATGCCGCGAGTGTCGCGCCCGGCCGCCCCCGATTCCCGCCGGAAACACGTCGAGAAACCAACGTAGCGGTGGGGTAGGGCGTCGGCCGGGAAGATCTCGTCGGCGTGCATCGACGCAAGCGACACCTCCGAGGTCCCCACCAGGTACAGATCGTCGGCCGGGATCGAATAGACCTGCTCGTCGTCGTCGGGGAAGAATCCGGTGCCAAAAAGCGCCTCTTCACGAACCAGCACCGGTGGGACGACCGGGGTGAAGCCTTCGTCCCCGAGCCGATCCATTACCCATCGGACGAGTGCAAACTCGAGGAGAACGGCTTTGCCGGTGAGCAGCCCAAAGCGAGATCCCGAGATCTTGGCGGCGCGTTCCATGTCGATGATGCCGGTAGGCGCGGCCAGCTCGAGGTGGTCCTTCGGCGTGAAGCCGAACTCGGGGATCTCACCCCATCGCTTGATCTCCTCGTTGTCATCCTCGGTCTCCCCCTTCGGTACCGAGTCGTGCACGAGGTTGGGCAGCGGGATCCAGACCTTGTCGAAGCGATCGTCCAGGTCATCGGCCTCGGCCAGTTTCGCCTTGTAGGCGACGGAGATCTCAGCCCCGCGGGCGATGGCGGCCTGCTTGTCGTCGCCTTCCAACCTGGCGACTTGACCGCCCAGTTCCTTCTGTTCGGCCCTGAGCGCTTCGGCCTCCGACCGGGCGGCGCGGCGCTGTTCATCCAGCGCCGCCAGTGCTTGCAGGTCGACACCGCTGATCCCGCGGTGTGCGAGCGTGGCGGCGATTCGCTCAGGCTCCTTGCGAAGCAGGTTCACATCAAGCATGGAGGAATGGTAGGCAGCCAGCGCCGCAGGCGGTGGCTGCTGCGAGAGCTCGGAGAGGTCGAGCACGGCGCTGGGCGCCACTCGCTGCTCGCCACTCGCTCTTTCCCCTCCCACGCAAGTGGGAGGGGGTTGGGGGTGGGAGGTTCCCAGCAACGGCGTGGCGGCGAAGAGCTCCGACGAGAGCCGTGGAACGAAGCAAGCGGAGCTCTGGCAACGCCATCCCACGACCCGTGGAAGGGCACCGATACCTCATGGAAAGGTGGTCGCTGAAGAGCGGCCACCTTCAAGCAAAGGAAGGGTGCACCTCCAACGGCCTCCTCCGGTGGCGTTGCTCGAACCCCGCTTGCTTCGTTGCAGTACTCGAAATCACCGTCCCGTCGCCACGCAGTTGGTGGGCACCACCCTCCCCGTACCCCTCCCGCTCCGCTTCGCTTCACGGGAGGGGAGAAGAA
>SHLN01000040.1 GCA_004283105.1 Acidimicrobiia bacterium | reverse complement strand
GGCCGCTGCCAGCCAGTTGGCGTAGACCCCCGGCCCGCCTCCGATGTCGAGCACGACCGCCGGCGGCGGCGGGAAGTACCGGTCGATGAGGAGCCGGGTACGGGCGCTCTCGAGTTGCCCATCACCATCGCGCAGGCGGGTGTGCTCGTCGTATTGCTCGTAGTGGGCGACGATCTCGTCGGGTATTTCTGGACTCGACATGGGGGCAATCCTCGCACAGAACACGCAGCCGATCTCCCCACAAACGTATGTGGAACGGTCCATCCCGGGAATTGGAACGGTTCACCCATTTTCTTCCTAAAGACCTTCGCCGACAATGGCGAAGGTCGGAGGTATGAGTTCGCTAGCTACTGCCTTGGAAGGCGACGATCGCTCACGCCCGGTGCCTCCCGCTACCGAGCGCGCCTTTGTCACCTTCGTCCAGTGGACGGCCCTCGCGTTTGCGCCGGTCCTCGGTGTCGTGGCCTGGCTGAATCGGGACGCACCGCTTGCGGCGGTGGCCGTTGTCTCGTTCTCGGCCGGGATCGTCGCCTGGCAACAGCGTCTGCGCGGAAACCACCGGCCGGTGTTCCTCGTCCTTTTCGTCGTCGGCCTCATGTCGGCCCTCGTCCCGCTCCAATCGGTAGCCGTGGTCGGCAGCATGATGATCGCGGTGGCGGCCTTCGCCGCCATCGGAACGCTCTTCATTCATCGCCGCCACTTCCTCCCCTACGTGTTCTTCCTTGCCGGGGTATGGACTGCTGAGCTCGTCTTGCTCAACGATGCATTCCTGCAGGACAACACGACGGTTACAGATGGCCAGGAGCACAACATCTTCGGGCTGGCCATTCAGCTGGCGGTGTTCTTTGTCGCCGTGTTTGCCCTCAACGCCATCAAGCAGGCGGTGGGGACCGCCGGCACCCGCTACCAGCTCCTGTTCGACATGGCTCCAATTGCCCTCTTCGAGGAGGACTTCACCGAGGTTGGTGAGTGGCTCACACAGTTGAGGAAAGACGGCGTCGACGATCTCGGTGCCTATCTCGATGATCATCCCGACGAGCTCGGGGCTGCCATCGAGCGAATCAAGGTGACCGACGTCAACCAGGCCGCCGTCGATCTGGTCGAGGCCGACGATCGGCACCAGCTGCTCGGCCACATGGCTGTCGACGAGGCAGCCGCCGAATCGGCCGCCGCATTCCACTCCCAGCTGCTTGCCATCTGGGAGGGACGGAGCCGGGTCTCCACCGAGTTCGTCGGCTATTCGAGGTCGGGCCGGCGCTGGGACGGCGTCCTGCACTGGCAGACGGGCACAAATCTGGAAGGACTCGACCTCCATAAGACCATCGTCGCCATCCTCGACGTGACCACTGCCAGGGAGGCCCAGCGCGATCTGGCGGCGGCGCTCGAAGCCCTGGCCGAGAGCGAGCGTGAGTTCCGGCTCATGGCCGAGAACTCGACCGACCTCATCACCCGCCACACGCCCGATGGGACCTATCAGTACGCTTCCCCGGCCGCCCGTGCCCTGCTCGGATACGAGCCGGAGGAGCTGGTTGGTACCAACGCCTACGACTACTTCCACCCCGACGACCTGGCCTCGATTCAGGCATCACACGATGCCAATCTCAGCGTCCCCGACGTGCAAACGGTGCAGTACCGGATCAGGCGCAAGGGCGGCGAGTATCTGTGGTTCGAGACCACGAGCCACTCCCTCAGGGATCCCGAGACCACCGAGGTGAGCGAGATCCAATGCTCGTCGCGCGATATCACCTACCGCAAGCAAGTCGCGCTCGAGTTGGAGGCGGCCAAGGAGGCGGCCGAGAAGGCGACGGCGGCCAAGTCACAGTTCCTGGCGGCGATGAGCCATGAGATCCGGACGCCGATGAACGCCATTGTGGGGATGACCGAACTCACGCTCTCGACCGAACTGACTCCCGAGCAGCGGGAGTACCTTGGAACGACCAAGTCGGCAGTCGACGGACTCCTCACGCTCATCAACGATGTGCTCGACCTGTCCAAGATCGAGGCAGGCAGGCTCGAGCTCGAGCATCTTCCGTTCAGTCTGGCCGATACCGTGGGCGACACGGTCCGCACCCTGGCCGTGCGGGCGGCCGAAAAAGGACTCCAGCTGGAGCATTCCCTCGCTCCGGACGTGCCGGACGGAGTGATCGGCGATCCAGGGCGCCTCCGTCAGGTCCTCTTCAACCTCGTGTCCAATGCCATCAAGTTCACGCATGTCGGCAGTGTGGCCATTGACGTCCGTCTCGAGGATCTGGCCGACAACCACAAGGCCAGCCTGCACTTCGTCGTGACCGACACCGGCATCGGGATCGCCGAAGAGAAACAGGACCGCATCTTCGACGTCTTCTCCCAGGCCGACGGCTCGACGACCCGGCAATACGGTGGTACCGGGCTCGGCCTGTCGATCGCCCGCCAGCTGATCGAGAAGATGGACGGACACATCTGGGTGGATAGTGAACCGGGGTCGGGGAGCACCTTCCACTTCGTCGTACGACTGGCCGCCATGCGCGATCAGTCCGACCTTCAACTGTCGCTCGGCTCGGGCCAGGATGTCGATCAGCTCGTCCTGCTCGTATCTGCCGTCCCCGCCGAGCGGCGCAGCGTGGCCGAGATGCTCCGGCAGGCCGGCGTCACCCCCCTGCCGGTCCCGGACATCCCGGCCGCGTTGCATGCTGTCGGGGGAGCCATCGAGCGAGGTCTGCCGCCGCAGGCCATCATCCTGGACGTCCAGGGCGATGGCGCCGGCGCCGTCGCCGCCATCGCTGCCAACCCGTCCTTCAGCTCGATCCCGCTCCTTGTTCTGACCTCAACCGGTCAGCGAGGCGAAGCAGCTGAGTTCCGTGATCTGGGCGCCGCCGCCTACCTCACCAAACCGCTCGAACAGGGCGAGATGATCGAGGCGATTCGGGCCGCCACCGCGTTCGCCGAGAGCAGCAGCCGCGGGGATCTCGTCACCAGGCACTGGCTGCGGGAACGACGCCGTCGCTTCCACGTGCTCGTCGCCGACGACAGTCCCACCAACCGGCACCTCGCCAAGAGCCTCCTCGTCAAGCGGGGCCACACCGTGGTCACGGCCAATGACGGCAACGAGGCGGTGGCCGAGTTCGAGAAGGGCGGCATCGACGTCATCCTCATGGACGTTTCGATGCCGGAATGTGACGGCCTCGAGGCGACCGGGGTCATCCGCCGTCAAGAGGCGCTGTCGGGCACCCACGTCCCGATCATCGCTCTCACCGCTCATGCCATGGACGGTGACCGGGAGCGGTGTCTCCAGGCCGGGATGGATGCCTATGTGTCGAAGCCGTTCAACGCCGACGAGCTCTTTGCCACCATGGCCCACCTCGCCCGGTCACCGCTCGCCGATGATGGGGCCGCCCCCGAGCCTGCGCTGGAGCCGGTCGAAGAATCGCCCACCGCCCTCGATCGCCGCGAGGCACTGCAGCGGGTGGAAGGAAATCTCGAGCTGCTTGCGGAGATGGTCGGCCTGTTCGTGGACGAGTATCCGTCGGTGACCGGTGCCATCGAGGACGGGCTGGCGGAAGGCGATCTCGAGATGGTCGCTTCCGCTGCCCATCAGCTCAAAGGCAACCTCGCCACGTTCGCGGCCAGAGATGGAGCGGCGGCCGCCGCCAACCTCGAAGCCACCGCTCGATCCGGCGATGCCGCCGGCTCGGCGGTCGCCTGGGAGCAGTTCCTGGACGTCTTCTCACGCCTGGAACCGGAGCTGACCGCCCTGCGGGCTGCCTGATTCCCCTCCACCTCGTGCACGAATTCCGGGAGCTGTCATACTTTCGACGTGTCCCGCGCGTCGCTTCCCTTCATCGCTCTGCTCCTCCTCGCCCTCTCGGTGCCACCGCCGGATGCGGCGGCCGACGATCCCTTGCGGATTGACTCGCCACGACCGGAAAAGTCGATAGCCGCCGGTGATTTCCTCGGAGCCACCCATCCCGATGTGGAAATCGCCGCCCGTCCGGCCGGCGGCGCGGTGGGCGGATTCTGGGCCGCTTCCGGGCGGGCATCGTCCCGGCCCGGGTTGCTGAGCGGAAGCGCAGGAGACCTTCGGAATCTCGTGGAGTCGGGCGTCGTCGGGAGCCTGCAGCGAGTGGTGGAGATGTGGGACGCGGGCGTTGTCTCCGAAGGTGTGGTCGGGAGTGAGGTCGAAGCGTGGCACGGGGCCGGCTGGACCGGCCGCGGCATGAAGATCGGTGTCCTCGACAGCTCATTCACCGGCTACTCGGCCTTGCTCGGCAGCGAGCTCCCCGCCACCGTCACGGTGGAGAGCTTCCATGCCGAGGGTCTGGAGCGAGGTACCAACGAGCACGGCACGGCGGTGGCCGAGATCATCCACGACGTTGCCCCCGGCGCAGAGCTCGTGCTGGTCAATGCCGGCGCCGACCGTTTGAGCGAGGCCGTCGACTTCTTCATTGCCCAGGATGTCGATGTCATCAATCTGTCCGGTGGGTGGTCGGTCGGTCCGTTCGACGGCACGGCCGAGCAGGATGTTCAGGCCAACCGGGCCATCGATGCCGGAATCGTCTGGGTGAATGCGGCCGGAAACGAGGCCGACCAGCACTTTGCCGGCACCTACCAGGACGGCGACTCGAACGGCTGGGCCGACCTGTCCGGCGACATCGAAATCAACGACTTCTTCGTAGAGCCGGGCGACCCGTTCCAGATCATTCTCAACTGGACCGATCCGACCGAAGATCTAGATCTCTGTCTCTGGGATCTCGACAAGATCCTCGTTCTTCCTCCTGCCCAGCAGGTCCCGGAGGACTGCTCGGAAGGGCTTCAGAACCAGCCCTGGCATCAGCCGCTCGAGGTCATCGACTGGGTGAATACCTATCCCGACACCCGGTGGTTCGGGTTCTCGATTGGGGAGGGAAGCACCCTGAATCCGCCGGACGGGGAGGCCTACGACGTCTTCACCAACGTGGTGCTCGATCTCGGAATCCAGACCCCGCAAACCAGCCTGCTCGTGCCCGGCGCCACGGAACGGGTCATCACCGTTGGAGCGGTCCGGTACGACGATCTCGGAACGATCGAGCCGTTCTCGAGTCGCGGTCCCACCGCCGACGGGCGCGTGAAGCCCGACCTGGTTGGGCCGGACGGAGTTTCGACTGCGACGTACACGGGCGGCTTTACCGGCACGTCTGCGTCCTCGCCGTTCGTGGCCGGATTGGCCGCCCTGTACCTCAGCATGAATCCCGCCATGACGCCGATTGACGTGCGGCGTGAGCTCGGTCAACTGGCCGACGGCGCCGGCAAGAACAACACGTTCGGGTGGGGCTATTCCCGGCTGGGCGAGCCGGGGGGAGAGCGGGTTGCCTTCCAGGACCCGGGCACCGGGATGTGGACGCTGCGGCGACCCGATGGCACCGACTCGGCCTACTACTACGGGCTCCCGTCCGACGATCCGATGATGTGCGACTGGAACGGCGATGGGGTCGACACCCCCGGGCTCTACCGCCGAACGGACGGATTCATGTATCTGAGGGACACGAACGATTTTGGAGTTGCCGACGTCGAGTTCTACTACGGCATCCCGGAGGATCTGCCGGTGTGCGGAGATTGGGATGGTGATGGGGTCGACACCGTCGGCATCTTCCGGCCCGGGCTCGCCCGGTTCTTCCTGAGCAACGCCAACGCCGAGGGTCCGGCCGACGAGGTGTTCTACTTCGGGACGTTCGGAGACCTCCCCTTCGCCGGTGACTGGGACGGCGACGGGATCGACACCGTTGGGCTCTACCGGCCGTCCAACGGCTTCGTATACATCACCAACGAGAACACGACGAAGTTCGCCGATGTCGAGTCGTTCTATGGGGTGTCCGGCGACCGGTTCGTGGTCGGGGACTGGGACGGCGATGGTGACGACACGTTCGGGATATTCCGCCCGTCCGAGTCGATGTTCTACCTCGCCAACGAGATCGGCCAGCTCGTGGCCAACCAGGTCCTCGAGTTCGGCTCGGCCACCTCGATGCCGGTGGCGGGAACGTTTGAGTAGGGCCTCGACCTAGCCGGTACCACGTGCGGGCCGGGTGGTGAGACCCGGCCCGCGTTCGTGCGTCATGCGGTGAGCAGCTCCTTCCTCATCCCCCGGGTCGAAATCCTGGCGATGACGGCAATGGCCGCGCCGCTGACGATCCAGAACGGTGGGAACCAGAAGAACACCAGCCCGAGGAGCGCCGCGGGTACCAGGCCGGCCATGATGAGCCAGCGGCTTCGATCCGGCTGCCGCGATCGTAGATAGAGACCGGCAACGAGCGCTGCTGCGGCCAGGACAATTCCACCGGTGAGCAAGATGGCGCCCCAATCGAGCAGGGGCTCGGCTGGAAGCTCGACCACCACTCCGTTGACCTTCGTCGTCTCGGCGGTGAGTTTGTCGACCCAGATCCCGATGCTCAGGACTAGTTGCAGCGCGGCGATGAGCGCAGCCACTCCCAGCCACCAGTTCCGCTTGATCGTGTCAATCATGACCGTTCCCCAAAGCAGATGGCGGGAGCAGGTGAGTCGGCTGTGTTCTTGTAGACCTCGACCCGTGCGTTGCCATCGCCGAGGGTCTTGTTGTAACGGGCAGTGGCACCGATGTGCACGTTGTCGTGGAACCGGTGGTGGCCGCCGTGGGATTCATCAGCGATAGCGGTCTGCCCTGGGGCTACCTGGTGGCATTGCCCGTTTGGTGTGACGATGTAATGGTCGTGGGCGGCGAGTGCCGGAGCGGCCGACATCGCCATTGTGGTCGCAATCGATGCTGCGACGGCCAGTAGACGACGGTACATATGTTCTCTCCCCATGCTTCCGCCGGCGACGATCGACGGCGGTCCTACCTAGACAGACGAACCGGGGACCCCGACGGGTGACAGCCTTGTGAACTCAATCGGCACCGAAGATGATCCCGAGGAGGGCGGGGACGACGAGCATCACGAACTGGAGGGCGATGAGCACCGCTGCCGACCACACGATGATGGTTGCCACCCGATCGGCCTTCTCGGCACTGAGGACGGGAGCGGGAGCGGACGCCCCCAGCTTCCGGCGGGCAGCCCGTCGCCAGTTGCTGGCAAACACGAGACCCATCACGGGTAGCACGGCGATGGTAAGCGCGTGCAGTATTCCCATGACGAGGAGAAGTCCACCGACGCGCATGACCTCGTGCTCCAGTTGGGCGACAAGGCGGTCGCCCCATTCGGGTTGGGCAGAGAAACTGGTCGTCATCAGGATGAACGCAATGAAGACCAGGTAGTAGGCGATATCGAGCAAGGACAGGAAGCGTTGGCTGGTCGCCCGGTTGCTACGGAACACATCCAGGGTCAACTCGGCGCCGAAGCGGCGGATAAGGGGCCCCAGGACGATGACGACGGCAACGAGGATGGCGGCGGTGAGAAGCTCCAGCGTCCACCACGGCATCGTGGCGGTGCCGTCACCGAAGTCGAGGAAGGCGGCCACCCAGGCCACCGCCACCGCCAGCCCTGCAGCAGCCACCAACAGTGACCGGCGTACACGGCGGCGGTGGGCGGCATCCTCTTCGATGGAGCGCTGCACCTTCGCGAAGAGGTCGGGGCTCGGCAGGTATTCGTCGGCTCCCTGGAGCGCATCCGTCAGCAGCTGCTCGATATTCACTCGACCTCCAGAATTCGTCTGAGCGATTCCATGCCCCGGCGACAATGCGTCTTCACCGAGTTGGGTGAGATGTCAAGCGTGGTTCCGATCTCCCGCTCGGTGAGATCGAAGTAGAAACGGAGCAGCAGACACTCGCGCTGGCGAGTGGGCAAGTCCTCGAGGGCGGCGATGATGCCGGCTTGCTCATCGTTGAGTATGACCCTGTCTTCGGGCGCTTCCGGAGAGGACGCCGGGGTGAGGGCCTCGGAGTGGCGGAGCGACATGAGGCCGCGCCGATTGTGGTCCCGCGCGAGGTTCAGGAGGATCGAGCGGAGGTAGGGCGCTGCCTTGCCGGGATCACGGATGCGGTCGGCACTTCGATGCAGCCGGATGAACGCCTCTTGAACCAGATCCTCGGCTGCATTCCGGTCGTCGGTGAAAAGGCGGGCAAGGCGTACGAGGGCGGCGCCTTCTTGCACGAACAAAAACCCGACGAGTCGATCGGCGTCGACGGCCTCTTCTCGGTCGGACGAGTCGGCCGTGACGCCCGGGACAGCCCAGGCGAACAGTTCAGGCCGCCTTTGGCTTCGGTGTGTCCTCGTCGAGAGCCCGTCCCAAACCAAGCAGCCGGCCGATGATGGGAAGGCTGATCACGTTTAGCCCATGCAGGATTCCCATGAGCAACAGCATGCCGCCGAGCCGCACGGTCGAGCTCTCCAATTGATCTGCGCCGACGTGCTGGGTCCAGCCCGTGTCGCGCTCAAAGCTGATCGTGAACAAGATGAAGGCCACGAAGATCAGGTAGTAGGCAACATCCATGAGCACCAGGTAGCTCTTGCCGGTCCGGGGGTTGGATCGGAAGATGTCGGCGGCATAGCTCTTGCCGAATCGTTTGATCACCGGCCCAAGTACCAACAAGATCGCCACCAGTGCCAGGGTCACGATCAGCTCGAGAATCCACCAATCCATATGCAACTCCCCTTTTGCGTCCTCATCCTTACAGACGGACGAGGCAGCGGCTCGGGTGACATGGAATCACCTAGAAGAAAGCGGCCCCCCGAGAAGGGAGGCCGCTTCAGAGATGGGTCGGGGTGCTTAGGCGACGACGAAGGCCAGCTTGACGGTGGCGTTGTACTGGACGACCTTGCCGTCTGTGACCCGGGCGGTCTGGGCGACGACTTCGACGCCGGTGATGCCCTTGACGCTCTCCGAGGCCTTGGCTACGGCCTGGCCGACGGCGTCTTCCCAACTGGCATCCGAGACCCCGATGACTTCGATGACCTTGATGGCGCCCTTAGCGATGTAGTCGCTCATGTGTTCTCCTTCGATTTGGAAGCCCGAAAGCTAGCTCCGTCAGACGAGGATGCCGAGAACCAGGGCGACGGCGGCAACGCCGAAGGCGATGCCACTGCGGGTGCGCTCATCGCGGGCGACCTGGGTCCATAGGAAGGCAATGAGGAAGCCGGCGATGAGCCCGCCGACATGTGCCTCCCAGGCGATGCGGGGCACCGCCAGCGGGAGGAGCAGGTTGATACCGACGATGACGCCGATGCTTCGCAGTTGAGCTCGGCCGGCGGCGGTGTTGCGCCCTTTCCAGGCCGAGGCGAGCCAGGCACCGAACAATCCGAAGACGGCACCCGACGCACCGACGGCCGGACCGCTGTTGAAGGCGGTGAAGGCGACGCTGCCGAGCAGGGCAGAGGCAAGGTAGAGGCCGGCAAAGGAACGTGATCCCACCTGTCGTTCGATGCCGGGCCCGAGCAGGTAGAGGGCGTACATGTTGAAGAGAATGTGCATGGTGCCGGAGTGCAGGAACGCCGAGGTGACGAGCCGCCACCACTCCCCGTCCGAAACGGCCCCGGACAGAAGCGCGAAGTTGCGGAACAGGCTGTTGTTCAACTCACCGCTGAGGGCTCCGAGGATGTAGACGACGACGGAGCTGGCGAGCAAGAACATCGTGACCGGGGGGATGGAGGTGCTGCGGCTCCGCAAGTCGCGACCGGTGATGACGGTGGCCTTGCCGCGAGATTTGGCGCAGTCCGGGCACTTCTGGCCGACCGGGGTGTCGATGGAGCAGTCGGCACAGATGGATTTGCCGCAGTCCGAGCACGACAGATAGGTGACGCGACCTGGATGGCGGTAACAAGTTGGTTCTACTGGGGTTTGTTCCATGGCTCCCATATAACCGGGTTCTGAGCAAGATCGTTCCCTGGACGTGAAACGAGGGCGGCTGGGCCGCCCCCGTCTCTTTCCCTAATAACCTCGCTAGGTGAGGATGGGGATCTTCAGTTTCAGACGTCCAATCTGTGTTACTGAGGCTTACGGCACTGCGATCCCGGGTAAGGACACAGGCCCAAGGTGTCACACCTAGCTCTCGTGAAACCTTTCACGTGGGAGTTTCGGCGATCGACGATGCGTCGCTTAGGGCCAAAAGTCCCATATCAGGCGCTCGCTGGGGCTCCTTCGCCATGGGGTACCATCCTCCGGTGGAATACCAGGCTCTCTATCGGAAATACCGTCCGCAGTCGTTCGGTGAGATCGTGGGTCAGGATCACGTCACCTCGACCCTGCGGCGCGAGGTGGTGGAAGAGAAGGTCAGCCACGCCTACCTGTTCGCCGGCCCGCGCGGCACCGGCAAGACGACAACGGCCCGGGTGCTCGCCAAGTCCCTCAACTGCATGGATCGCGGCGCCGACGGCGAGCCGTGCAACAAATGCTCCTCATGCCTTGGCATCACCGAAGGATCCTCCCTCGATGTGATCGAGCTCGATGCGGCCAGTCACAACAAGGTTGAGGACATCCGGGAGATCCGGGTCAACGTCGGTACGGTGGCGTCGGTGTCCGGGGCACGCCGCGTGTACATCCTCGATGAGGCGCACATGCTGTCACGGGCCGCCTCGAATGCCCTGCTCAAGACGTTGGAAGAGCCACCGGAACACGTCCACTTCGTCCTGGCCACAACCGAGCCGTACAAGCTGCTCGACACGGTGCGTTCCCGCAGCCAGCGCTTCGACTTCCACCCCATTGGTGTCGAGACGCTCGGCGACTATCTGGCAACCATCGCCGAACGGGAGGGGTTCACTGCGGCCCCCGATGGCCTGACCGCCATCTCCCATCACGCCCGGGGTTCGGTGCGAGATGGGATGGGGTTGCTCGAGCAGGTGGCGGCCCTCGGTTCAGGGACGGTCGACTCCGAAGGCGTGTCTGCCGCGCTCGGCCTGGTCGGCGCCGAAGCATTCGAGCGGCTCTCCGAAGCCATCGTCGGCCAGGATGCCAGGGCCGGATTGGAGCTGGTGGCCGAAATCGCCGCTCGCGGCTCAGACTTGCGCCGGTTCGTTGCCGATGCGCTCGCCTATTACCGGGGTGTGTTCCTGGCCCACTACGCACCCAATCTCGAGGAGATCGTCGACGAATCTGCCGACCGGATCGAGCGATGGCGGACCACTGCCCGGGTAATGCCGGCCGCCGACGTCATCCAGGCCATCGACCAGCTTTCCGGGGCTCTCATCCAATTGCGGGAAGGCCGCGAAGAGCGGCTCGTGGTGGAGTTGTCGGTGATTCGCCTCACCCGGCACGACACCGCCGTCGATCCGGTCTCGCTGGCGGCACGCCTCGACCGCATCGAAGGCCGGCTGCGGCGCGAGGGAGGGACGGCTCCGGCCGGCCAGCCGGCTTCGGCCGCCCAGCCGACTTCGGCGGTGGCAGCGCCCGTTCCGGAGGCAAAGCCGGCGACTCCCAAACCGGCGGCTCCGAAACCGGCCGATGCTCCCTTCGAGAAGCCACCGGTGGCCGAGCCCGAGGTGGCGGCCCCGGCCGCCCCGATGAAGGACGAGATGCCCGATGCCGATCTCTCTATGCAGGCCGTGCAGTCGGTATGGCCCGCCCTGATCGGCAAGGTTCGTGAAGCGGTCGGCCCTCGCCGGTATGCACTCCTCAAGGAGGCGGCACCGGGATCTGTCGAGGGGAACAAGCTATTCCTGCACGTCCCCGCCCACCTGACGTTCCACCTCGAGTCGCTCAAGGAGGACCAGGCGCTTCGAGAAGTGGTTGAGATGGCCGCCTCCGACTTGCTCGGAGGACGTGTCAGGGTGATCTACGAGGCCGGACCCGAGTCGGGCGGCAAGTCGAGCGGCGTCCAAAATCCCCTTCCAGAGAGCCCACCCCGTGCACCGGCACCCGGTGATCTCGTCGGCGAAGCCGAGGGAGGCATCGACCCAACCAAGCTCGTCGAAGACCTCCTCGGAGGAGAAGTCGTAGACGACGGGAACTCTTCGAGTTCCTGAGGAGAACGGCAACCCTTCGGGTTGCTGAGGCGGTGCTTCGCACCGCCAGGCCCTTGGCTCGGCCTTGCTGGGTTGGCTTCGGGTTGCTTGTCCCCTCCCGCAGAGCGAAGCGAACGGGAGGGGTACGGGGAGGGTGGTTCTCACCAACAGCGTGACGACGAAGAGCGTGCCGTCGACCGCTGAACGAAGCAATCAACCTTGTGGCGATGCCTTCATCAGAGGACCTCGTGGGCACCTTCGAGTCGTTGGAAAGGTGCCCGCAATCTTGCGCATTGCGCACCGCTCATTGCGCATTGCTCGTTGCCGTTCTGCGCTACTCTCGCCGCATGGGACGTTTACCGAAAGACATGCAGAAACTGCTCGAGCAGGCCTCCGCCATGCAGGCCAAGATGCAAGAGGCTCAGGAGGCAGCCGCCGACCAGACCTTCGAAGGGACGTCGGGCGGTGGAATGGTCAAGGCCGTCGTCAAGGGCTCGGGCGATGTGGTGTCGGTGACGTTCGATCCGTCGGTCCTCGACCCCGACGACCCCGAACTGGTTGGTGACCTCGTCGTTGCCGCCCTCAATCAGGCACAGCAGGCAGCCCAGGAGGCGCTCGCCGGAGGCATCAACGAAGCCGCCGGAGGGATCGACCTCGAGGGCCTCGGCCTGGGCGGACTCCTCGGGTAGTCATGTTTGAACCGCCGGTCCAGCGGCTCATCGATGAGCTCGCCCGTCTTCCCGGCATCGGCCGCAAGAGCGCCCAGCGATTAGCGTTCCACGTCCTCAACGCCGATGAAGTCGACGCCGAACGCCTGGCTAATGCCATCCTCGACATGCGCACGCAGATCCGGCTCTGCTCGCGTTGCTTCAATGTGGCCGCCGGCGCCGAGTGCACGATCTGTCTCGACACCCGCCGGGATACGGCCATTCTCTGCGTGGTCGAGCGGGCGCAGGACATCGTGGTCATGGAGAACACACACGAGTTCGGCGGCCGTTACCACGTGCTCGGCGGGGCGATTTCGCCCATTGCCGGCATCGGACCCGATCAGCTCCACTTCCGCGAGTTGCTGGCCCGGATCGAGCCAGAAGGCGTGCAGGAGGTCATTGCCGCCACCAACCCGACGGTCGACGGTGACGCCACCGCCTACTACGTGGCCCGGGTTCTCAAACCGCTCGGAGTCAAGGTCACCCGGCTCGCCAGCGGGCTCCCCGTCGGAGGCGACCTCGACTATGCCGACGAGGTAACCCTCGGCCGCGCCCTCGTCGGTCGGCAAGAGCTCTAGAACTCGTCGCATTGCGCGGTGCGCCTTGCGCAGTGCGCAAACAAAAGGAGGGCCGGCTGTGAGGACCCGGCCCCCCTTCTGCTGAGGAGGCGTTGAGGCTGAGGAAACCGTCAACACCAGAAGGATCGGCGGTGGTCGGAATTCCTAAGGAAGCAATGAATCGGCTTCCCTAGTAGCTAGTCACTTCGGAGCGGGCGAAGGGGGAAGCCGCCGGTGTCTGCGCAGAGCGCATCGCTCATCGCGCATAGCGTCGGTCAGGAGGTAGGTACCCGGACCACCAGGGCGTCGCCCTGGCCACCGCCGCCGCACAGGGTGGCGCCGCCGATTCCGCCGCCCCGGTGCCGGAGCGCGTTGACGAGCGTGACGATGAGCCGGGCGCCGGTCGCCCCGAGCGGATGCCCGAGCGCCACGGCTCCGCCGTTCACGTTCACCTTCTCGTGTGGGATGTCCAGCATCTGCGCCGACCAGATCGATACGCCGCTGAAGGCTTCGTTGATCTCCACGATGTCGAGATCGGACGGGGACAGGTCGGCTTTCTTCAGCGCAACGCGGAGGGCCTCGGCGGGCCGTTCGTGGAGCGTGGCGTCGACTCCGCCGATCTGGCCGTACGAGAGGATCTCGGCCACCGTCGGGAGGCCTTCAGCCGCGGCAGTCGCCGCGTCTGCCACGACGAGGGCGGCCGCGCCATCCGATATCTGGGACGCGTTGCCGGCGGTGATGGTCCCGTCCGCTGAGAAGGCAGCCCGCAACCCACCGAGCGACTCGGGGGTGGAATCGGGCCGGATGCCCTCGTCACGGTCGACGACGACCGGATCACCGCGCCGCTGGGGCACCGACACCGGCACGATCTCGTTGGCGAAGACCCCCGAGTCGGTCGCGGCGGCCGCCCGGACATGACTGGCCGCCGCCCATTCGTCCTGGATTTCGCGGCCGATTCCGAGCCGGCCGGCATTCCCGTCCGACTGCGATCCCATCGTGCACTGGTCGAAGGCGCAAAACAGGCCGTCGTGTTCCATCGAGTCGACGATGGTCCCCGAGCCGTACCCGTACCCGTAGCGGCCCTTGGGGAGGAGGTACGGGGCATTGGTCATCGACTCCATCCCGCCGGCCAGGACAAACGTCGCGTCGCCGAGCCGGATGTCGCGGTCGGCCATGCCGATTGCGGTGAGACCCGACAGGCACACCTTGTTGATGGTGGTAGCGGGCACCGTCATCGGGATGCCTGCCTTGACGGCGGCCTGGCGACTGGTGATCTGACCGGCACCGGCTTGCAGTACGTGCCCGAATAGGACTTCATCGATCTTGCCCGGATCGAGGCCGGACCGCTCGAGCGCCCCCCGAATGGCGACTGCTCCCAGATCGACGGCGGTCATGTTCTTGAATCCCCCACCGAACCGTCCGATGGGCGTGCGGGCAATGGAGGTGATTACTGAAGCCATGGCCCCAAGTGTATG
>SHLN01000238.1 GCA_004283105.1 Acidimicrobiia bacterium | reverse complement strand
GTGGTGGAGGTCACCGGGGTGGGATATGCGCCCGACAGCGGGACGGTCGAACTGGACGACGGGTCATTGGCGCGGCGGGAGGTGTCCGACCTGTTGACGACCGGCCTGTGGTGCAACCACGCCCGCATCGAACAGGACGAGTCGGGCTGGCACAGTGTGGGCGAGCCCACCGAAGCGGCCCTCATCACGGCCGCCCACAAGGCGGGGGTCTCCGCCGATGTCGAGCCGAGCGGTGAGTTCTCCTTCAACTCGCGACGCAAGCGGATGACCGTGCTCGAACGGACCGATCACACCTACATCGCCCATACCAAGGGAGCCCCGGAGGTTCTGCTGCCGTTGTGTACCCAGCTGGGGTGGGGAGACGGGGCGGTGCCGCTTGACGATGCCGTTCGCCACCAGATCACCTCCGTTTCGGAAACCTTTGCCGGCGAGGGTCTGAGGACTCTGGCGCTGGCACGTCGTCGACTGCCGCTGGAGACTCGCCTCGACGAGGACGAGGTGGAACAAGAGCTGGCTCTGCTCGGCGTCGTGGCGATTCTCGATCCACCGCGCCCGGAAGTGGCCGCCGCCATGGCGGAGGCCGAAACCGCCGGAATCCGGGTGGTCATGATCACCGGTGACGCGGCCGCGACTGCCCTGGCCATAGCCGACCGGGTCGGGCTCGGTGCCGCCCGCGCCGTCTCCGGCATGGAATTGACGGATCTCAGTGATGCCGAGCTCCGGGCGGCGTTGGACGAGGGAGCGGTGTTTGCCCGCACCACGCCCGAACACAAGCTGCGCATCGTGAAGCTGCTGCAGAGCGATGGGAACGTCGTTGGTATGACCGGAGATGGGGTCAACGATGCTCCGGCCCTCAAGCAGGCCGATATCGGCATTTCGATGGGCCTGCGCGGGACCGATGTCGCCAAGGGAGCCAGCGACATGATCCTCACCGACGACAACTTCGCGTCCATCATCGGCGCAGTGGGCGAGGGTCGCCGCCAGTACGACAACATCCAGAAGTTCATTCGCTACCTGTTGTCGTCGAACGCCGGTGAGGTCATCGCCGTGTTCGTCAACATCCTGCTGAACGCACCGCTCATCCTGCTGCCCGTGCAGATCCTGTGGATGAACCTCGTAACCGACGGATTGACTGCCCTGGCCCTCGGGGTTGAGCCGGCCGAGGAGGGAATCATGTCCCGGGCGCCCCGTCGCCCCGACGCCCCGATCCTCTCGCGCCGGGGCTTGACCCAGATCATCGGCTTCGGCGCCTATATCGGCGCGGCCACGCTCTTCCTCTTCCACTTCTATCGGCTCGGTCTCGACCGCGGGGTGGCAGAGGCACAGACGATGGCCTTCACCGGCATGGTTCTGCTCGAGCACATGAACGTGTTCAACTTCCGAGCCCTGCATGCTCCGATGCGGGTGATTGGGTTCTTCTCCAATCCATGGCTGCTCGGTGCCTGGTCGGCCACCATCGGGCTGCAGGTAGCGGTGGTGTATCTGCCGTTCTTGCAGAACGCATTCGACACGGTGGCGCTCGGTGTCGACGATTGGTTGTGGATCCTGGCGGTGTCGGTGCCGGTGTTCCTCATCGGTGAGGCGGCGAAGACGATCCAGTGGCGGGGGGCCCAGCGGTGATCGTCGTCTGGATCGCCGTTGTTGTCGTGGGCATGGCGGTGGCGCTCGTGGCCAGCCGAAAGGCTGTGGATCACGCGTCGTCGCTGGCGTTCGGGCTGAAGGTTCCGCCTTTTCTCATCGGCCTCACGCTGCTTGCGATCGGGACCGACCTTCCGGAGATTGCCAACTCGATCATCGCCTCGGTGAGCGACCACGGAGACTTGAATGTTGGCGACTCGGTCGGGTCGACCATCACTCAGGTCACCCTCGTGCTTGGACTGCTTCCCTTCTTCGTCCGGGGTGGGGTTACCGTCGGGCGCAGCCGGGTCCTGCTTCCCTCATTGATCATCGCCGGGCAACTAGCGGTGATTGCCCTGCTGCTTCAAGACGGTCAGTTCGCCCGGGCCGATGGCGCGATTCTCCTGGGCCTGTGGGTCGGTGGGTCCCTGTTGCTGTGGCGCAAGGCGCCGTCGCACTCGAAGCCTGCCATCTCAGTCCCGAGCCGTCGCAAGAGCTATCACGCCGGCGCCGCCCTCGGAGCACTGGTAATCGTGGGAGTTGGTGCCACGCTGGCAGTGATCGGGTTCATCGAGTTGGCCGAGGCCTTCGGCGTGCCCGAGTTCATCATCGCCTTTTTCGGTCAAGCTGTCGGCACGAGCCTCCCCGAGCTGATGGTGGCCGTCACGGCGATCCGGCGTGGTGAGCGCGATCTCGCAATCGGGGATGTCTTCGGCGCGTCGCTGCTCGACTCCTCATTGTCCATCGGCATCGGCCCACTCATCGCCCCCACCGCCATCACGGCCGACCTGGCAGTCGCCAGTGCCCTCGCCGGGGCGGTCACCCTCTTGATCATCGCGGCCTTGATGAGCCGATTCGAGCGTCACACCGTGTGGACCGGTCTCGTTCTCCTCGCCCTCTACGCCGCCTTCTTCCCCCTGCTCCTAACGATCCAGGGCTGAGTTCGCTACTCGCTGCTCGGGAATCCTTCGGGTTCCTTGGGAGCCGCTTCGCGGCTCCATGCTCACAGCTCATAGCTCACAGCTGTCTATAGCCGTCCCGGTCTCGTGCGGGGGCTGAATCCGGCGCCGGAAGACCGGCCACTCATCTCGTCGATGGGGATCTTCACGACCACTTCCTTCGGGGCGAGGGGAGTCGGGCGCGAGAAGGCCAGGGCCGATCCGAAGACGTTGCGGTACTTGACGAGGAGAAGGCCGATGGCATCGGCCTCCTCGCCCGTGTCCTCGACGATATGAGGCGTTCCCCACACGAGCACGCTCTCCCAATCACCCTGCTCGTTTGAGTATCGACTCACCTCGACGCAGCACCGCCCGCCGGCCAGGAGAGCGGACAGCCGCCTGCCCGGTCCGGTCCGGAGATAGAGGGCGTCGTTCATCTGAACGAAGGAGATGGGGGTCACGTACGGCTCGTCATCGGCGATAACCGCCATGTGCCCAACGGGCTCCTCAGCGAGGAGCCGGTTGCACTGGGCCTTCGTGATCGGTTCCATACAGGCGAGCCTAGATGAACCGGTGCCGGCTACCAGTGAACGGCTCCCGGAGGCGGTCGGCTGTCGATGGTCGGCGCTAGGCGGTGCACCACCAACTGCCCTACCCTCCACCCATGGACCCCGTTCGCCGTCTGTCCGATCCCGGTCTTCGCAATCCGGTCGCCCTTGTGGCCTTTGAGGGGTGGAACGATGCGAGTGACGCTGCCTCCGGGACGCTCTCCTACCTCATCGGTCAACACGACGCAGAACCCTTTCTCATCATCGATCCTGAGGAGTTCATCGACTTCCACGAGACCCGGCCCATCGTCTCCGTCGCGGACGGAGTGACCGAGCGGCTCGCCTGGCCGGCTACCCGGATGTATGGAGTCCAGCAGGAGGGCGCCCAGGACCTGCTGCTTGTTCTCGGCGATGAGCCCCAGCTTCGCTGGCAAACCTTCGGCGCGATTCTTGTCGATGAGCTCCGGCGCATCGGCGTTGACCAGGTGGTAATGCTCGGTGCGTTTCTCGGGCAGGTACCGCACACTGCCCCGGTACCCATCTTCGGCACGGCAGGCTCGACGGACGAACTCATTCGACTCGGCCTGAGCGGAGCGAACTACGAAGGACCGACCGGGATCGTTGGGGTCCTGGCCCATCTATTCCGGGAAGAAGGCATCCCGGCGCTGAGTCTGTGGGCGGCCACGTCCCACTACCTCGGCACGAATCCGAATCCCAAGGCAATGCTCGCGTTGCTGGAGCGGGCCGCCGCCATCCTCGGCATCTCGATCGACGCAACCGAACTGGCCGAAATCGCCGGTGAGTTCGAGGTGCGAGTCGACGCGGCGATGTCGGCCTCGGAGGAGTTCTCGACCTACGTGACCCGGCTGGAGACGCTGGCGGAGGGGGCCGATCTCGAGGACTCGGCTGCAGCCGACCTCATTTCAGAAGTCGAGGATTTCCTCAAGGACAACTGA
>SHLN01000237.1 GCA_004283105.1 Acidimicrobiia bacterium | reverse complement strand
GAGGGTCGAGGGTCGAGGGTCGAGGGTCGAGGGACGAATCCGGGGGCTACAGTCTGAAACCGTGAGACGCGTCATCGACTGGCTGTTCACCATTCCGTTCCTCGTTCTACTCGTTCTCTCGCTCGTGGTCTTCGATCCGGTCTTTCGGATCGCCCGGTTGTTCGGGGTCAAGTCTGTCGGCTACGTGGCAAGCGCGTACATGACCTTCTTGCTGCGGCTCGTGTTCCCGGTCAACGGGACGAGAACCACCATCGAGAAGTCTGACCGGGTGTCGAACAGCACCCCCTACATCATCATCTCGAACCACCAGAGCCTCTATGAGTTTCCGCTGTTCGGAACCGGCCTGTTCAGCAACGTCCCCGGGTTCATATCGAAAGCGGAGAACGGGAAGTGGTACCCGACAGTCTCGTTCTATCTGCGAAACGGGCCGAACGCACTCATCGATCGGAAGGATCGCTCCGGCTCCATTCGCCGGATCGCCGAGCTCGGACGCCGGGCACAGGAGCTCGGCCACTCGGTTCTCATCTACCCGGAGGGGACCCGGGCTCGGGATGGTCGGCTGAAGCCATACAAGACGGCCGGGACCCTGGCCCTCATGGAAGCGGCACCCGATCTGGCCGTCGTGCCGGTTGCCGTCGACGGGGGCTGGATAGCCATGCGACACAACTTCCTTCCGGTTCCGTTCGGCACCCGGCTGAGGATGCGCATAGGCGAACCCATTCCTCGGACGGAAGGGGAGGACCGGGAGGCCATCATCCAGGAGGCCCGACGGTTCGCGGACCAAGCACTCACCGAGTGGCGGGGTATCGAGGCCTGAGTCGGCGGGCAGCTAGGAGGCGGCTTCGGCCTTCTTACGCTTGCGGGTGGGTCGCACGACCTCGTTCTTCTTCCGGTGGGCGTGGTTGACGACGATGGCCCGACCACCAATCTCCTGATTGTCGAGTGCCTGAATGGCCCGCTTGCAGTCGTCCTCGCTCCCCATGACCACGAACCCGAAGCCGCGTGAGCGTCCGCTGTGGCTATCGAGAACCACTTCGGCCGACACGACCGTTCCATGCCCGTCGAAGAGACGCTCGAGGTCCTGGTCGGTCTGCGACCAGGGGATGTTGCCCACGTACAGCTTGGTTGGCATTCACTTCCCGTTTGCCAGGTGTTGAGATTGTAAGCGCGACCCTTGACCCCGTGGCAACTTCTCGGCTACATCGATTTCGCGAGGTTCGCGGCAACGCCAAAGGCGTCGCCGGCAACAGCGAGCAGCAAGCAGCAAGCAGCAAGCAGCGGGCTCCGGCACCGATGTCTGGCCGGGGGCCGGCGGCCTTTGCTCGTTCCCATCCGAATAGGCTCAGGACATGTTTATTGCCGCACTCGACCAGGGAACAACCAGCACTCGATTCATGATCTTCGACCACGGGGGACGGGTGGTCGCCGTGGCTCAGGAGGAGCACGAACAGATCTTTCCGCAGCCGGGATGGGTGGAGCATGACCCCGCCGAGATCTGGCGCCGCATCCAGGATGTCATCGACGGCGGTCTGGAGAAGGCGGGCATTGCCGCCGCCGATCTGGCTGCCATCGGGATAACCAACCAGCGCGAGACCGCCGTCATGTGGGACAGAACCACCGGTGAGGCCGTCCACAATGCCATCGTGTGGCAGGACACCCGCACGGCCGACCTCGTGACCGAACTCGGCGCCGAGGGGGGTCAGGACCGGTTCCGGCCAAAGACCGGTCTTCCGCTTGCGACGTATTTCGCCGGTCCGAAGGTGCGGTGGATGCTCGACAACGTCGATGGCCTGGCGGCCCGCGCCGAATCGGGCGACATCTTGTTCGGGACCATGGACTCGTTCGTGCTGTGGCACCTGACCGGCGGTCCGTCGGGTGGCGTGCACGTGACCGACGTCACCAATGCCAGCCGAACCCTGCTCATGGACCTCGAGACGCTCGACTGGGACGACGAGTTGCTCGCTGCCGTCGGCGTGCCGCGGGCGGTCCTGCCGGAGATCCGATCCTCGTCCGAGGTCTACGGCACAGCGGTCGGGTCGGCGGCCGGCGTGCCCATCGCCGGCATCCTCGGCGATCAGCAAGCCGCCCTGTTTGGGCAGGCGTGCTACGACGTGGGCGAGGCCAAGAACACCTACGGGACCGGCTGCTTCATGCTTCTCAATACCGGCGAACAGCTCGTCCCATCAGTGAGCGGTCTTCTTACGACGGTCGGGTACCAGCTGGGTGGGGAGCCGGCCGTGTATGCCCTCGAGGGATCGATTGCCATCGCCGGCGCTCTAGTCCAGTGGCTGCGGGACAATCTCGGCCTGATCGAGTCGGCTCCCGAAGTAGAAGCGCTGGCCGCAACGGTCGACGACAACGGCGGGGTCTACTTCGTGCCGGCCTTTTCTGGCCTGTTTGCCCCGTACTGGCGCAGCGATGCCCGGGGGGTGATCGCCGGGCTCACCCGGTATGCGACCAAGGGGCACATCGCCCGGGCCGTGCTCGAAGCGACCGCCTGGCAGACGCGGGAGGTACTCGACGCGATGCGGTCCGATTCGGGGGTTGATCTCACCGCTCTGAAGGTGGATGGCGGCATGGTTGAGAACGAGCTCCTCATGCAGTACCAGGCCGATGTCCTCGGCGTCCCCGTCATCCGGCCAACGGTGAGCGAGACCACCGCGCTCGGGGCGGCGTACGCGGCCGGCCTGGCGACCGGCTTCTGGGCCGGGTTCGACGATCTACGCGGCAACTGGGGCGAGGACAAGCGCTGGACCCCGGCCATGGCCGAGACAGACCGCGATCGCGAATACGCCGAATGGAAGAAAGCCGTCACCCGCACGTTCGATTGGGTGTGAGTCGAGCTTCGCTCGACGGCTATCGGCCATCAGCCTTCAGCCGTCGGCTAGAACGCGGACGATGCTGGTTGCCGCTCTCGGTGGTGGGCAATAGGCGGATCAGAGAGATCGAGACGGGCTCTTTCTGGCTGAAAGCCGATGGCCGATGGTTGATGGCCGGTTAAGTGCGCAGCCGTCAGGCTGTGCACCTAACCTCCCCCTGTGAACATTCCCATCGCATTGACCCTCGGGCGGATCGTGGCCATTCCGGCGGTGATGGGGCTCATCCTTCTCGGCGACGATCTCACCCATAACTTCGGCATCGCGGCGGCGGTGTTCACGGTGGCGGCACTCAGCGACTTCGTCGATGGCTGGTTGGCGCGCCGGTGGGATCAGACCTCCATCGTGGGGGCCTTTCTGGACCTCACCGCCGACAAGCTCCTTGTGACCGGGACGCTGGCGGCTCTGCTGGTCGTCGATCGGGTCAACATCTGGCTGGCGTTCATCATCATCGCCCGTGAGATCACCGTCATGGCGATCCGGGGAGTAGCCGCCAACGCCGGGAAGATGGTGCCTGCCTCTCAGTGGGGCAAGTGGAAGGCGACCGTTCAGTTCGTGGCAATCGGCCTTGCCATCGTCCGCCTCGAAGACAAGTGGGGGCCGCTTCACCTGGACGAATGGGCCATGAGCCTCGCAGTTGTCATCACAGTGATCTCGGCCGTCGACTACGTGGTCCGCTTCCGGTCGGTCCTGTTCACCAGTGACTGAAGCCCTGTCACTCGTCGTCGGATACCTCATCGGGAGTATCGACTTCGCCGTACTGGCCGCTCGCCTCAAGGGCATCGACATCTACGCGGAGGGGAGCGGGAACCCGGGTGCCTCGAACGTGGCACGCGTCATCGGGCGCGGCGCCGGCGCACTGGTCCTCGTCGGCGATCTCTTGAAAGGGGTCGCGGCGGCAGGGCTCGGAGAGCTGGTCGGCGGCAGCGAGCTCATGGGCTTTGCCGCCGGTGGGATGGCGGTGGCCGGGCACTGCTTCCCCGTGTGGCATCGATTCAAGGGTGGAAAGGGCGTCGCCACCACCGTCGGGGTCCTTCTCTGGACCATCCCGTGGCTGGGTCTCGCCCTGGCGGGCATCTGGGCGGCCATCATCGGAGCGACCCGGGTCTCTTCGTTCGGCTCCCTCACCATCGTCACTCTGGCCATTCCCGGCGTGTGGGTCTGGGCCGAGGACACCTGGTCGG
>SHLN01000236.1 GCA_004283105.1 Acidimicrobiia bacterium | reverse complement strand
GTCCTGAACCGCACCGAGTGGGGTAGCGGTGACCGCTGGTTCCTGATCGTTCACGGCCTCGGGTCAAACGCCGCCGGCTGGTGGCGGGTCGGTCCCGCCCTGGCCGACGCAGGCTTCCACGTCATGGCTGTCGACCTGCGAGGCCACGGGGAGAGTGATAGTCCGGGTGACTATCGCGTTCACGCCTACGCGGCAGACCTGATGGCCCTCGAGTATGAGTGGGATGTGGTCCTCGGGCATTCCCTGGGCGGGGCGGCGGTTGTGCAGGCCATGACCGAGCGTCCGGACTGGACCAGGCGGCTCATTCTCGAGGACCCGATGTTGATCCTTCTCGACCAGGCGGCGGCCGCCGAGTATGTGACCGCCGACCTCGGACCGGATGTCACCGTCGAAGATGTCGCCGCCGCCAACCCCACCTGGCATGTGGAGGACGCCCGCATCAAGCACGAGGCGCAGGCTCAAGCCGGCCGGGAGGTTCTCGAGAACTCGATAGCCCACAACCCGGGATGGAACGTCGTGGGTGCGGTAGCGGCACTGGAGGTGCCGACCCTGCTGCTGGGAGCCGATCCCGATCTGGGGCCACTTGTCCCACCGGCGTTGGGAAGCAGCCTGGCCGGGATGAATCCGAACATCGAGTTCCACACCGTTGCCGGCGGCTCCCACTCCATGCACCGCGACGAATTCGACCAGTTCATGGACCGGGTGCTGGAGTTCGTGAACTAGGAGTCGGTACCCACGGCGTCCCTCGCCGCCGGCGAGATGGCTGCCAGGTACTCGGCGCAGATGCCGTCGTACCAGAAACGACCGCTCTGACCCGCTTTGGAGCACGAGTCGGCGAACGCCGTCCCATCGTTCTCCTGGGCATACAGTTGTAGTTCGTGGTGTACGAGACTCCCGGAGCGGGCCACTGCAACTTCGGTCGGGATGCCGTCTTCGAAGATGAAACGCAACTCTTCCATCTCGACGCCGAGTGCATCGTGCAGCTCAGAGGCTGAGGAGAAGGTGCAGTTCAGGGCGACGACCACCGGTGCCAGCCGCTCCTCGGTGCACTCCTGTAGCGCGTTCAACCATCCGAGCAGGCCATAGAATGCCGACACCTCCCTTGGCGATTCGTACCCGACTTCCGCTGCCACCGGCGAGGCTTCGAACAGCGCGGCGGCCGCGTCGATGTCTCGTTCCTGAACGAATTCGAGCCACCTGGCCACGATATCGACTGGCGGGAGTCCGGTCGGGGCGTCCACTGTTGCGGGGGTGCTCTGCGGGACCGAAGGCTCAGCGGGAGCTTCGGGGATCGCCTCGCCCGACGAGCAGGCGGTGGCGACGAGAACCAGGGCAAGAAACAAACTCCTGCGCATCGGCTACCCCAGAGGCTCGTCGTCGATACAGTTGATGGACTCGAGGCCGGCCGACTCGAAGGCGGCTTGAACGCTGAAGCAAGCATCGGTCCGGGCGCCGACAACCGGTCCGAAGAGGCCCCGCAGCTGGCCGTAGCGGGTGCCGTCGCTGTCGCCGCCGTTGGCTTCCACCTCGGCTCGCAGCGCATCGTGATCGCTGGTCAGTTCCGTGGCAATGTCGGATGCGGTGTCTGATTCGGCCCCCAGTGCGGTGAGGAAAGCGTCGTAGGGAACGGCGAGGGCCGGATCATCGGGGGGCGGAGGCAACGCGGCGACGGCGTCTGCCAACGAAGCGGCATCGCTCTGGAATAGGTCCCGGATGGCCGTCACCTCCGCCGGCCCGGGCTCGAAGACCGCAACGAAAGCGTTAGTCGACTCGCGCTGTGCCGCGATCAGGTTGTCGAGTACGCCTCCGACCATGTCCGCCCACTCCGTGGTGGCCGTCGAGTCGGCGACGGTGGTTGTTGTCGTTTCCGACGATGACGCTTCCTCGCCTCCTCCGCACGCTGCCAAAACGAGCAGGCTGACGATGGTGATTCCGAGCTTTCGCATGTCGCTCCCTCCTTGTTACCAGGCCCATCGCTCTTGCCCCCAGGATCCTGTCGCGACAATTTCGCGACAGATCGGCGGACCCCGAGCGATGAATAGGGTGATGGCACTAGTGAACGAGAGAGGTCCGGCCGCGGTGGAATCGCGAGACCAGTTCGAGCAGCTGTACCGACTACACGTTGGCGAGGTCCACGCATATGCTGCCGCCCGGGTTGGGCGATCTCAGGCAGAGGACATCACCGCTGAGGTTTTCCACGCCGCGGCACGGGCCGCCCGCGGCGGCCGGCCGGAGGTACTCACGCCCGCATGGCTCATGACCGTGGTCAGGAACAAGGTGATCGACCATTGGCGGCGGGATCAGCGACGCAGGGCGAAGCTCCATTTGCTGTGGTCGGGGAGGGAGTCAACCGAGGCCGGCGCGGTCGCAGACATCGCGGTGACTCGTGAAGCCGTGTTGACCGCCCTTGATCGGATGGAGCAGCATCACAGGCTGCTCCTCATGATGCACTACGTGGACGGGATCAACGTGCCTGAACTCGCCGCGCTCATCGGAAAGAGCGTCTCCGCCACCGAGTCGGCGCTGGCTCGAGCGCGGCGGACATTCAAGAAGTACTTCGCGCGAGAGGAGACAACAGATGAATGACGCTGAGCTAGCCCGGATTCTGAGGCTGGCCGATGAGCCGACTGCCTCGGCGTCCTTTGTCGACTCGCTGTGGGACGAGCTGTCTGCATCGTGGGACGGTGTGGATGCGCTCGACGGCGAGGCAGAAATCGCCGAGCATTTGACACGCGAGCAATCATCCCACCGGGATGGCCGGCCGTGGTACGCCGGGCCAGCAGTCGCTGCCGCGGTGTTGGCCGGGGTGGTGGTTGTCGCCGGGTTGCTGTTCTCGCTCGCTGCCGGAAACCGGGGTGCCGACGTCGCGGGTGTTGATGTCGTGCAGGCTTGTGAGAAGTTCCGAAGCGATGCTCCCGGCCTGCGGGCCCTTCAAACCGGCTCGGTCATCACCCCCGACGAGCTCGAGAAGGTGGTTGGAGCACTCGGTGTCCTGGCAATCGATCTCGAGTCCACGGGCGAGGTCCCGTTCGAAACCGTCCGAAGCCTGCGGGTAGCCGCCGGCGGCTTGCGACAGGCGACCACCCGGCTGGCAGAAGGAGACGATGCCGCTGCCGAGGTGAACATCGAGTTTGCGCTGATCGCCCTCGACGAAGTAGACGCGGTGCCGATGTTGAGCTCGTGTTTCATCTTCACTGTTGGACAGACCCCTTGAATCGGCCCGAGGCTTCCCATAGGTTGCCCGCATGCCCGATGACGACCTGCCGGTAGACGAAGAGCACTTCGACTCCATCCCCTGGAGCTCGCTCATGCCACAGACGCAGAATCGACCGTGGCTCGTGTACGTGGCAGCCGGCGCCATTGTGGCGGTGGTGATCGGGATGCTGGCGGCGCGCAGCCTCCCAGGTAGGGCACCCGTTGCGGAGCCCGTGCCTGTGGCGACAACGCTTCCTCCTCAGCCAACCGCCCCTGCCTCGTCATCTCCTCCCACGTCACTGCTGCTCTCGGAGGCCGATCTCCGTGCTGACCTGCCAGCGGCGGACGGGGGCGCCGATACTGCGGCCATGAGAGCCGAGTGGTTCGTCACCGACTACTTCACCCGGGACGCTGCCGGCGGGCGGGAAACCGAGCTGGCCGGAGCCCTCGGCCGACCGTTCTACACCGTCTCATCCGATGTCACGACCTATGTCGAGTGGGCTCGAGCGTGGGGCACCATTCCAGAAGGCGACGGTCGGTATCGCGTCTCGGTTGCCTATCGATCGATCACCGCCACCGAGCGCGGCTTCCAACGCGGCCTCGTTCACGCTGTCGAAGTGCTCGTGCAGGTCGGCGCGGAGGGTGGAACCCGGGTGGTCGATCTGCCCGAGCCGACCGCTCTGCCGCCCGCGCCCGCTCCCGCCAACCCACCGGCACCCGAACTCGTGTCGGAGGAGATCGCCGCGGCGGCGCTGGAAGCTGCCGCAGGCTGGGGTGATCCCATCTCAGTAGTGGAGGGAACCCAGTACGCCGATTCGTGGGACGTCCTCGTCGAGATCGCCGACGACCACGGCACCATCTGGCCGATGATG
>SHLN01000235.1 GCA_004283105.1 Acidimicrobiia bacterium | reverse complement strand
AATCCGAGGAGTCTGGTTCTGAGGCGGGGAGCGGGGAGCGGGTAGCGGGCAGCGATGCTGACGCGGTGGTTGACAGCGTGTTGGGTGTGGTGGCGGCTCAGACGGGGTATCCGGTTGAGATGTTGGAGTTGGATCTGGATCTTGAGGCGGATTTGGGGATTGATACGGTGAAGCAGGCGGAGACGTTTGCGGCGATTCGTGATGAGTATGGGATTGAGCGTGATGATTCGTTGGCGTTGCGTGATTTCCCGACGATGGCTCATGTGGTGCAGTTTGTGTATGACCATCGGCCTGACCTCGCTGCGCTCGGTCAGGCGTCACCGGTCACCGGTCACCGGTCACCGGCTCAATCCGAGGAGTCTGGTTCTGAGGCGGGGAGCGGGGAGCGGGTAGCGGGCAGCGAGCAGGGACCGGAGGCCGATGGCGCCGATATGGACGCCGTCCTGGAGATCCCCCGCAGGGTTCCTGTTGCTGTGCTCCGACCGTCGCTCAAGCAGTGTGCTCGCACCGGAGCAAAGCTGAAAAAGGGCTCCCGGGTCGTCGTCATGCCGGACCAGGGTGGGGTTGCCGCCGCGCTCAAGAAGCGTCTCGAGAAGCGGGCCGTCAAGGTCCTGATGCTCGACCCGACCCGATCGGTCGACGAGGTTGACGCCCAGCTCGACAAGTGGCAGAGCAAGGGGGAGATCAGCGGGGTCTATTGGCTCCCCGCCCTCGACGATGCCGGCAATCTCGAGGCCCTGTCATTCGATGAGTGGCGCGAGGCCCTCCGTGTCCGCGTCAAGCTGCTCTACACCGCCATGCGGAGACTGTATGGGACGGTCGGAGAGCCCGGGACCTTCCTCGTCGCTGCCACCCGCCTCGGAGGCCGCCATGGCTACGACGCGCATGGGGCGACTGCCCCGCTCGGCGGCGCCGTGACGGGATTCACGAAGACGTTCAAACGTGAGCGGCCCGATGCCACTGTGAAAGCAGTTGATTTCGCCGCTACCGGCAAGACGAAGAAACTCGCCAAACGGTTGATCGCCGAAACACTGGCCGATCCCGGCGCGGTGGAGATCGGCTACGCCGAAGGTCGCCGGTGGACGGTCGCCCTACAGGAGGAATCGGCTGAGACGGAGGAGCCCGGCATCGAGCTCGGTCCCGACACCGTGTTCGTGATCACCGGGGCGGCCGGCTCGATCACTTCTGCCATCACCGCCGATCTTGCCGGAGCGTCCGGCGGCACGTTCCACCTGCTCGACCTCACTCCGGAGCCCGATCCCGCTGATCCCGACCTCGTTGCCTTTGCGGCCGACAAGGAGGGCCTCAAGCGCACGATCTTCGAGCGGATCAAAGCATCGGGGGAGCGCGCCACGCCCGCCATGGTGGATAGGGAGCTCGCCGCGCTGGAGCGCCTCGACGCCGCCCGTTCTGCGATCAGCGCCGTCGAGGCCGCCGGTGGCACCGCCCACTATCACAGTGTGAATCTGCTCGATCATGAGGCGGTCCGGGGAGTTGTCGAACGCGTGCGTGAGGAGTCGGGCCGAATCGACGTGCTCATCCACGCCGGGGGTCTCGAGATCAGTCACCTGCTTCCCGACAAGCCACCCGAGCAATTCGACCTCGTATTCGACGTGAAGGCCGACGGGTGGTTCAGTCTCATGTCGGCCATCGGTGACATGCCGCTGGGAGCGACCGTCGGGTTCAGCAGCATCGCCGGCCGGTTCGGGAATGCCGGGCAGGCCGACTACAGCGCCGCCAACGATTTGTTGTGCAAGGTGGCCTCGAGTTTTCGCCGGACGCGGCCGGACACTCGCGGCATCGCCATCGATTGGACGGCCTGGGGTGATATCGGAATGGCGACCCGGGGATCCATCCCGACCGTGATGAAGGCAGCCGGCATCGACATGCTTCCCGCCGCGGCAGGCATTCCGTTCATCCGTCGTGAGTTGACGGCCGGCACGCGATCGGGCGAGGTCCTGGTCGGTCAGTCACTCGGCCTCCTCCTCGAGGACTGGGATGCCCGTGGCGGCCTGGCCTCGAAGGCACTCGCCGCTTCGTCGCCGGGTGTCATGGTGGGAGAAGTGAAGACGTGGAGCCCGCAACGGGGCCTTCTGGTGGAGACCCGGCTTGATCCAGCCGAGCAAGGCTTCCTCAACGACCACCGAATCGATGGCATCCCGGTGCTCCCCGGAGTCATGGGCATGGAGGCCTTTGCCGAGGTGGCGGGATCGGCGTTCCCCGATCTGGTGGTTGCCTCCGTCGAGGACGTCGACTTCCTGGCTCCGTTCAAGTTCTATCGGGACGAACCGCGGGTCGTAGCCATCGAGGCGCAGTTCTCGACCGACGGCGGCGACATCGTGGCGGACTGCCGTCTCATCGGTTCCCGCAAGCTCCCCAATCAGGAGGAGCCACAGGTGACGGTGCACTTCACCGGTCGGGTGCGGCTGGCTGCGGAAGCTGCTCAGGCGCCGACCATGAATGTGCCGGCCGGCTCGGCAAACGGGGTGGCACCCTCGGAGATCTACGGTGTCTACTTCCATGGCCCCGCCTATCAGGTGCTCGATCGCGCCTGGCGTGCGGGGATGGCCGCCGTCGGCCGGTTCAACGCCGGGCTGCCGGACAATCATCAGCCGGCAGATCTTCCGCTGCGGTCGAGCCCGCGCCTCGTCGAGCTCTGCTTCCAGACCGCTGGGATCTGGGAGATGGGAACCGGGGGAGTGATGGGCCTGCCCATGCACGTCGAACGTGCCAGCTTGTTCGGCCGGGACAACCCGGTTGGGGAACTGATGGCCGTGGCCGAGGCGCAGGCGGACGACTCCTTTCGCGTGCGAGTGGTGGACGAGGACGGAACCGTTCATGTCGACCTGGATGGCTACCGGACCGTGCGGCTTCCGGGAGCTGCCTCGGCCGAGGTGCTCGAGCCCCTGCAACGTGCCATGGAGCTCGAAGGGTGAGCTTCGGGGACGACTTCCCGTTCCGTCGAATCGCCATCGTCAATCGCGGAGAGCCTGCCATGCGGCTCATCCGCGCCGTCCGTGAGATCAACGCCGAATATGGCCTTGGCCTGAAGGCGCTGGCGTTCTACACCGAGCCGGATCGGGCGGCCATGTTCGTACGCGAGGCAGATGAGGGCTACTCGCTCGGTCCCGCCACCACCACCGAGGAGGGGGAGCGTAAGCACGCCTATCTGAACTACCCCCTCCTGGAACGAATGCTTCGTGAGTCGCGGGCTGAGGCGGTGTGGGCCGGCTGGGGGTTCGTAGCCGAGCACGCCGATTTCGTAGAGCTGTGTGAGCGAGCCGGCGTGACATTCATCGGCCCGAGTGCCGATGTCATGCGCCGGCTCGGAGACAAGATCACCTCGAAACAGCTCGCCGAGAGCTCCGGGGTGCCGGTGGCGCCGTGGAGCGGTGGCCCGGTCGAGAGCGCCGGCGCCGCCCACACTGTTGCCGAAGAGCTGGGCTACCCCCTCATGATCAAGGCGACTGCCGGTGGAGGTGGTCGCGGGATTCGGCGAGTCGACGGTGCCGACTCCCTCGACGAGGCGTTCGCCTCGGCTCAGGCCGAAGCGTTCTCGGCCTTTGGCGACCGGACGGTGTTCCTGGAGCGGCGGGTCTCGGGCGCCCGGCATATCGAAGTCCAGATCGTCGGCGACGCGGCGGGCGTTGTCTGGCCCGTCGGCGTTCGGGATTGCTCGATTCAGCGTCGCAACCAGAAGATCATCGAGGAGGCCCCGTCACCGATCCTCACCGCCGAGCAAGACACCTTCGTCCGGGAGGCCGCGGCCCGCCTCGGTGCATCGGCCGGGTATGTGAACGCCGGCACCGTCGAGTTTCTCTACTCACCCGAGGAGGCGGCCTTCTGGTTCATGGAGGTCAACGCCCGTCTTCAGGTGGAGCACCCCATCACCGAGGTGACCACCGGCCTCGATCTCGTGAAGCTGCAACTCGACATCGCCGGCGGAGGCCGGTTGCTCGGTGATCCACCTCCCACCCGCGGTCACGCCGTCGAGGTTCGCCTCAACGCCGAAGACCCGGAGAACCAGCATGCTCCGGCCCCCGGAGCCGTTGAGATCTTCCGGCCGGCTGGAGGACCCGGAATCCGCGTCGACACCGGGATCGAAG
>SHLN01000039.1 GCA_004283105.1 Acidimicrobiia bacterium | reverse complement strand
CGACCTATCGATAGTGCCGTCGCGTCAGCTACTTTTAGTGATGTAGAAACCACTAAACGTGAAAGAGCTTCGGACCGATCATATGTTCATGTCCAACCGTCGCCGTCTCGTGAACCGGTCATCCGACGACGAGGGGGCCGTTCTCATCGAGTTCGCTCTCGTCATAGGTCTCTTCTTCTTGCTCGTATTCGGCATGGTCGACTTCGGGCTCGCCATCAACACGAAGACCCAGATGACCAATGCCGGTCGGGAAGGTGCCCGCCTCGGCACGGTGAACCTCGATGCTGTCTCGATTGAGCCGAAGGTCAGGGAAGTGGCGGGCGGCCTCGATCCCGCGATCCTTGTCGTGACAGTGACCTGCGAGAACCCCGACGACACTCCATGCGACGGCCCCGGCTTCCCACTCGGGGATCTCGGGAATGCCGAAGCCGGCGACTCGGTAGTGGTGACACTCGACTACCAGTACAACCTCATTACCCCGCTTCCCGGCTTCATCGATTCGGACAACAAGATTGATCTCCAGAGCGTGACGGAGATGAGAGTCGAATGAAACAACTTCTCCTGATGAAACGGCGCCTTGAGAATGACGACGGCGCCATACTCATCCTCGCCGCGGTTCTTCTCATCATCCTGTTTGGCGTCGCGGCGCTGGCTGTCGACATCACGCTCAAGTCGACCGATCGCCAGCAGCTGTGGAATAGTTCGGACGCGGCCGCCCTGGCGGGCGCGTCCCAGCTCCCCAATGGCCTGCTGGCCGAGTCGGTTGCACTCGATTTCGCGCTCGACAATGACGGCGACCTCGCCGGCAACGTCACAACCACGTTCAGATGTCTCGTTGGCGACCGCAACAAGGACGGCCAGCCGGACGCCACTGAGGTCCCTGCCGTGTGTGATCCCGGGGCCGACGTTCCCGCCTCCGGGCCTCCGTGGGTGTGTGCCGACGGCATCTGCACAGCTCCATGCGTGCCCGCCGACGGTGACACATGCAACACGATTGTGCTCGGCACCGAGAAGACGACGGACTTTGCATTCGCTCCGGCGATCGGCATCGACGAAGGAACGACCGACATTGTTTCCGCCGCGTGCCGGGGGAGCTGCGGTGCCGGACTGACCGGCCCGGTCGATCTCATCCTCGTCCTCGACCGTTCCGGCAGCATGACAAATGCCGGCGAGGTCCCGGTAGGGAGCCCCAACGATATGGACCAGGTCGAGCGTGCATCACTGGCGGTGCTCGACTTCTTCGATCCGGCCGTGCAGCATGTCGGGCTGGCGGTTCTTCCTGCCGCGGACAAGCTCGACGAGTGCGATAACGCGTCGGTCATAGCGGATGGGCGATTCCTCGTGGTCCCGCTCAGCAACGACTACAAGGACACTCTCAACTACGACTTCGACGGTGACGGAACAGACGATGTCGATTCGACGAGTGAGCTCGTGAACATCATCCGCTGCAGCACCGACGGGGGCAATACTGATCTCGGAGGTCCTATCCGGGACTCGGCAGGCACCACGACCGAAGTCGGCGATGACGCCATAACCGAGCTCCTCAACAACGGGCGTCCCGGCGTCAAGAAAGGCATCCTGTTTCTCTCGGACGGTGGTGCCAACCATCCGCCGAGCGTCGCCCATCCTTGCGAATACGCCGGCATCCAGGCCACGGCCGCCAAGAATCAAGGTATCGAGATCTTTACCATCGGGTTCGGAGTAGACAACCTGACCGCGCCGGGGCGGATGGTTCACTGCGATCGTGACGAGGCCGGTCCGTATGGACAGGTTCTGTTCCCGCCGGACGGCGCCCCGGTGACCGCCCTGCTGGCCGCCATGGCGACCCAGCCGGCCGACAACCGCTGCTCGGTTGGCACGACCGACTATGAGAACACCGATGACGACTACTTCTTCTGCATCCCGAAGGACGAAGACCTCAGCGACGTGTTCCTGGCGGTGGCCACCCAGTTCGCCCAGGGCTCCCGGCTCGTCCAACTGCCACCAGGCGGATAGAAACCCCACGAACGCGCCGTCACAGGTGGCTCCTATGCTGAAGCGATGCCCAAACTCATCCTGCTGGACGGCCATAGCCTCGCTTACCGGGCGTTCTACGCGCTTCCCTCTGATCTGGCGACCTCGCAGGGGCAGGTAACCAACGCCGTCTACGGATTCACCTCGATGCTCATCAAGCTGCTTGGTGACGAGCACCCGGACGGGCTGGCGGTGGCGTGGGACGTCAAGGGAGGCACGTTTCGCAATGAGCAGTACCCCGAGTACAAGGCTCAGCGCGAAGCTCCGCCTGACATCTTCCGAACCCAGCTGCCGCTCATCGAGCGGGTCGCCACCGTGATGGGCATCCCGCAGTTCGGGATCGCCGGGTTCGAGGCCGACGATGTGATCGCCACTCTGGCGGAACGGGCCAAGGCGGCCGGGTGGGAAACGATGGTCGTCACCGGTGATCGGGACGCCTTCCAGCTGATCGAGCCGGGTATCGAGGTGATGTACACGAGGCGGGGGATCACCGACACGGTGATGGCCGACAGCGGGTATCTGAAGGAGCGCTACGACGTCACCCCCGAGCAATACGTCGAATATGCCGCGCTGCGGGGCGACAATTCCGACAACCTGCCCGGCGTGCCCGGAGTGGGCGAAAAGACGGCGGCCAAGCTGCTCAACGAGCACGGTTCCCTTGAGGGCATCTATGAGCACATCAGCAACTTCTCTCCCAAACTGAGCGAGAACCTGGCCGCCGCTCGCGAGCAGGTGTTCTTGAATCGGCAGCTCATGGAGCTGGTCCGGACGGTGGATATAGATGTCGAGATCGAGTCGCTCAGACTGGCCGAATGGGACAACGTAGTGGTGCGGGAGGTCTTCGACGAGCTCGAGTTTCACTCGTTGTGGAGCCGGTTGGTCGAGGTTGGTGGGGGAGCGGCCGGTCCCGCCCGCGAGTTGCTCGACGTCGAGGTCCGAACCGAGGCGGATCCCGCCAGGCTGGCCGCGCTGACGGGCCCGCTCGCGGTGGATCCGGTGTGGGACGGGCCCGATCTGGCCGGCGTCATGCTGGCCGCCGGCGCCGGCGACGCGCTCTTTGTCCCGGCCGACTCGGTCGGACACCTCCGGGCCGTTCTCGAGGATGCCCGGGTTCCCAAATACCTCCACGACGCCAAACCCACCGTCCACGCCCTGCTCGACCACGACATCGACCTGAATGGGCTTGCGTTCGACACCGCTCTCGCCGCCTACGTGGTCAATCCATCGCTGCGGGACTATGGGCTGCCGGACCTGGCCGGGCGGCTCCTGTCGCTCGAGCTCGAAACGGTTGACGACCAGGGCAAGCCCGAGACCCAGGGCATGCTCGACTTTGGCGACGGGCCCGACCTTGAGGCCGCCGCCCGACGGGCGGTGGCGATCGCCCGGCTGGTGGATCCGCTCGGCGAGCAGGTGGAGGCGAGAGGGGCGACTCCGCTCCTTGCCGAGATCGAACTGCCGCTCGTGCGCGTGCTGGCTCGCATGGAGCAAGCCGGGATCCAGATCGACGTCGGCTACCTGGAAGAACTGGGTGGCAGCCTGCGCGATCGGCTCGGCACGCTCGAGCGCAAGATCCACGATGCGGCCGGCGAGCCCTTCAACGTCAACTCGACGCTGCAGCTGCGCGAGGTCCTGTTCGACCGTCTCGAATTGCCGGTGCACAAGAAGACACCGAAAGGCCAGCCGTCGACCGATGCGGCCGTCCTCGAGAAGCTGGCCGAGGATCACCCGATTGTCGAGCTCCTCCTCGAATACCGGCAGCTAGAAAAGCTGCGGTCGACGTATGTCGACGGTCTCTTGCCGCTCGTTGAGGATGACGGCCGCATCCATGCCACGTTCAACCAGCTGGCTGCCTCAACCGGGCGCCTCTCGTCCGAGCGCCCCAATCTTCAGAACATCCCCATTCGGTCAGAGGAAGGGCGGACGATCCGGCGGGGATTCGTCGCCCGTAAGGGGTGGCAATTCCTCGTCGCCGACTACTCACAGATCGAGCTGCGGATCCTCGCCCACGTCACCAACGATCCAGGATTGCTAGAAGCCTTTCACGCGAACGTCGACATCCACGCTGCCACGGCCGCCCGGGTCGCCGGCGTTGAACTGTCCGGGGTGACCGCCGACATGCGCCGCCGTGCCAAGATGATCAATTTCGGGCTCCTATACGGCATGGAGGCCTACGGGCTCGCCCAGCGGCTGGAAATCGACAAGGGGGAAGCCCAGGAACAGATTGACGCCTACTTCGACCAGTTCCCCGACGTGCAGGCCTTCATGGAGGGAATCGTGAAGCAAGCACACGATGACGGGTACACGACCACCATCTTCGGACGCCGCCGGTACCTCCCGGAATTGGCCGCCGCCAATTTCCGAACTCGCCAGATGGGGGAGCGCATGGCGCTCAACGCCCCGATTCAGGGGTCGGCGGCCGACATCATCAAGAAGGCCATGATTGCCGTCGACGTCGCCCTCGACCGGGCCGGCCTCCAATCAACCCTCATCCTCCAGGTGCACGACGAGCTCGTGCTCGAATGCCCGGCGGACGAGCTGGAACTCGCGACCGCAATGACGGTTGAGCTCATGGAGGGGGTGGCGGAGCTTTCCGTGCCCCTCACCGTCGACGTCGGCACCGGTGCCAACCTCGCCGAAGTCAAGGCATAACCGGCCTGCAACTGGTTGCTTTCGGGGCCATTGTGGTACTCTGTGGCCGCTCCACATCCGTGGAGTTGATTCCGTGTACCAGGAGAACTCTTGTCTGATGAGAAAACCGAGGTAGCGACGGTCGATGAGACCGCGGCGACCGAGCCGGTTGTGGAACCCACAAACCCGCCCGAGGCCGTCGACGCTGCCCCCGAGACCCCGGCGGAGGTCGAGGTCGCCCCGGCGACCGAGCCCGCTGCCGAAAGCACTGCCCCTGTCGATCCTCCCGCGGTCGAGGCTGAGACTGACGTCGCAGCCCCCGCCGCACCGCCAGCCGCTGAGCCGGTTGTTGCGGTCGAGGAAACGACCCCCGCCGACGAGCCTGCCAAGGCAATCTCGGCGGATGCCGCCTCCACGCCGGCGACGAGCGACGAGATCGTCGTCGTCAAGATGAACCTGAATTTGGAGGATTTACCGGACGACCTCTCCTCCGAGGACTTCGAAGCGGCGCTGGAACGAACCGTGATGCAGTTCAAGGAGGGCTCGCTGGTTGAGGGCACGGTGGTCCGGATCGATCCCGATGAGGTGCTCATCGACATCGGTTTCAAATCCGAAGGTCACATCCCGGCCAAGGAACTTTCGATTCGAAACCAGGTCAATCCCGCCGATGAGGTTTCGGTCGGTGACACGATTGAAGCCATGGTGCTCGAGATGGAGGACTCCGAGGGCCGGATGATCCTGTCCAAGAAGCGAGCCCAGTACGAGCGCGCCTGGGGCCGGATCGAAAAAGTCATGGCAGCCGGTGGGACGGTGAAGGGCCCGGTAATCGAAGTCGTCAAGGGCGGACTCATCGTCGACATCGGTCTGCGCGGGTTCCTGCCCGCCTCCCTCGTCGAGCTGCGGCGGGTCCGTGACCTGCAGCCGTATGTCGGCGAGGCCATCGAGGCCAAGGTGATCGAGCTCGACAAGAACCGCAACAATGTCGTCCTTTCCCGGCGGGCCTACCTGGAGGAGGAGCAGGCCGAGCAGCGGACCGCCTTCCTCGGGGACCTCGAGGAAGCTCAGATTCGAACCGGAGTTGTCTCCTCGGTCGTCAACTTCGGCGCCTTCGTCGACCTCGGAGGCATGGACGGACTCGTCCATGTGTCCGAGTTGAGCTGGCAGCACGTCAGTCATCCCAGCGAGGTGGTGAGCGTCGGAGACGAAGTCACCGTCAAGGTGCTCGAAGTCGATCGGGATCGAGAGCGGATTTCTCTCTCGATTCGCCAGACCCGCGAGGATCCCTGGGAGTCGTTCTCGGCTGCCAACGAGGTTGGGGACATCGTCGAGGGCAAGGTCACGAAGACCGTGCCATTCGGTGCGTTCGTTTCCGTTACCGATGGTGTCGAAGGCCTCGTGCACGTCTCGGAGATCGCCATGCATCACGTCGAGAGCCCCGAGCTCGAGCTGACGGTCGGTCAGCCGACCAACGTGCGCATCACCGAGATCGACGATGATCGCCGCCGGATCAGCCTCTCGATCAAGCAGGCGCTTCCCGAGTGGTCGGAGCGGAGTGCTCCGCAGAAGCCACAGCGGAAGGCCCGGCAGGAGCCGGAGTTCGAGCGCGAGGAGATTGCCTCCGAGGGCGCTCACTTCAAGGCGGACGAATCCCTCGAGGCGATTCTCAAGGAGCTCAAAGAACGCGGTATAGGCGGTAGCTAGCCGCCCGCTACCCGCTGTCCGCTACCCGCTACCCGCCAGGAGTGCTGGCGAGCGGTAGGCCGGGAGCATCGACGGGAGCGGCTTTCGCGATTGAGACCGCGAAAATCCTCGACAAGCTAACCTGAGCAAGCGAGAATGATGCTCGGCCTTTACACGGTTGGTGAGGGTTTGGAAAAATCTCCGAGGGACAAGCTTTTCTCAAGCGGTTTGCTGCGTCGTCCGATAGATGTCGGGAACAGCGGTCGATTGTCGACCTCGGCTTCTGCAAGGAGTGACGAATGGTAAAGCGCACTGCGGTCCTCATCGTGGCCCTCGTGCTGGCCGGTATCGCGGCGTTCTCGATCTGGCAGTACTTGCAAGGTGTGGATGATGAAGCCCGTGAGGGCCTCGAGCTCGTACCCGTGCTCCGAGCCACCGAGGATATTCCAGCCCGTACCCCCGGCAACACAATCATCGACGAGCAACTCTTCGTTGTCAGCGAAGAGTCAAAAGACTTCCTGCCCGGACCGAGTCCCGACCGGACGGTGGCCTTCACCACCGAGGAGGAGCTCACGGCTCGCCTGACCGACCGATTCGCAGTCGGCCCGATCACCGCCAATCAGATCCTGACCTCCGACCAGTGGGAGGACGCTCTCGCAACCCCGGTCGTTGTCGCCCTCTCGGAAATCATCAGCCCGGGAAAGCAGGCGCTAACCGTTCAGCTCGACGCCACCCGCGCCGTCGGAGGCTTCATCCGTCCGAATGATCGGGTGAACATGATCGTCACAATCCAGGCCCCGCAGATCACGCTCGAGGGTCTCGGCGATGAAGAGATCACCGACGAAAACCTGCGAGACCTGCTCACCCAGCTCCAGGAGGCGCAGGAGGAAGAGTTCACGCGGTTCCTGCTGCAGGGAATCCCGGTTCTCGCCGTCGGGGACCAGAAACGAACCGGCGATCCTGCCTTCGACAATGCCGTCGGCCGGGTGCAATCGGTCGCCAACGAGGACGGCACCATCACCGAGGCCGGCGAGGGCACCCAGTTCGGGTTGCTGACCCTCGAGGTCACCGCCCAGGAAGCCGAACGTCTCGTGTTCGCCTTCGAGAAGGGCAGCGTGTGGATGACTCTCGTCCCAGACGACTTCATTCCGGTTGCCACCGACGGAATCACCCGGGAGACCCTCTTTGAGTAATACCTCCGAGTTCGACGCCGAAGGCATCGTCTTTGTCGACCCAGACGAAGAGGTGCGCCGCCAGACCAAGGCGGTGTTCGAGGGCCGCGTGCAACTCCTCGAGTCGATTGCCGACGCAGAGGACAGCGTCATAGCCGGCGATGCCGATGTCGTCTTCATCGGCCCGAGCCTGGCGACGGCCGAGGGCGTGGCCGAGGCGGCGGCGCTCTCCGAGCTCGACCCGGCGGTCATTGTTGTGCTCGCGGCGCCGGTCGACGTCGCCGGTGACGTGCTGCGGGCGGCCATTCGTTCCGGACTCAATGATGTTGTAGAAGCTCCGCTCACGATCGCCGCGGTGACAGAGGCGCTCAGTGCCGCCGAGCGCACCCAGCGGAGACGGGTGGAAGCCCCACCTCCCGAGCCGCGCAAGCCAATGGCCGAAGGCCGGCTCATTACCGTGATGGCTGCCAAGGGCGGGAGCGGCAAGACGGTGTTTGCTTCGAACGTTGCCACCCTGCTTGCCCGATGGGGCGACCCGGACCGGGTGGTCATCGCAGACGCCGATCTCCAGTTCGGTGACGTTGCCCTCGTCCTCCAGGTCGATCCAAAACACACGGTGGTGAATGCAGCCAAAGAGGGCGAGAAACTCGATGCCCAGTTCCTCGAGACGGTCCTCGCCACGACTGCCTCCGGCATGCGAGTGCTGGCCGCACCCCTCGAGCCGGCCTTTGCCGACGAGGTCCCGACGGTCACCTACACGAGGATCCTCGGCATGCTGCGCGAGATGTTCGACTACGTCATTGTCGATACCGCTCCCAGCCTCGATGAGCGGTTGCTGGCCATTCTCGACAAATCCGACACGGTGTTGTTCGTCGTAGATATGGACTTGCCGAGCGTCAAGAACGCCAAGCTGGCGCTCGAGACACTCCGGATCCTCAACTACCCAGCCAACAAGATCAAGCTGGTGCTCAACCGCTCCAATTCGAAAGCCCGCCTGGATGTGGACGAAATCGAGAGGTCGCTGCGGCTGCCGATCTCGGCTTCCGTCCCGTCCGATGGGCTCGTTCCGGCCTCGATCAACGAAGGCATTCCGATTGTGGAGTCCCATCCGAAATCGAAGCCTGCCAAGGCGTTTGAGGACGTAACGAGAATTCTCTTGGAGGCACGCCAGCAGCCTCAAGAGGGACAGAAGAAGCGCCGATTTGGTCGGTGACACCCACAAGGACGGTGAGCGATGAGTTCTCTTTCTGAGAGAGTTGCGGCTGCCAAGGCTGCTGAGACTGGCGTCGATGCCACAACTGAAGAGGATTCCGCGTCCCAGGAACTCCGCCGGCGGCTCCACTTCAAGGTCGTCGAGGGGCTCGGCCCGTCGCTCTATGACCGGCAGATGTCTGATGCCGAGCTCAAGGTTCGCGTCATGGAGATGCTCGACTGGGCACTCGAGTCCGAGGAGAACATTCCCCTCTCCCGGGTAGACCGCGAGTCGCTGTTGCGCGAGATCGCAGACGATGTGCTCGGATACGGGCCCATCGATCCGCTGCTTGCCGATCCCGATGTCACCGAGGTCATGGTCAACGGGCCATACGCCGTGTACGTCGAGCGGGCGGGACGTATCACCCGTGCGCCGGCTCGCTTCGTGGACACCACCCACCTCCTGAGAATCATCGAGAAGATCGTCAGCCAGGTCGGTAGGCGCATCGACGAAGCGACTCCTATGGTGGATGCCCGGCTCCCGGATGGTTCCCGTGTCAACGCAGTCATCCATCCGCTCGCTATCGGTGGCCCGTTCCTGACGATTCGGAAGTTCTCGGTTGATCCGCTCACCGAGAAGGACCTCGTTGAAAAGGGATCGTTGACCGAGATGACCGCCGACTTTCTTCGCAAGGCCACGTCCGGCAAACTCAATATCATCGTGTCGGGTGCCACCGGCTCGGGCAAGACCACCATGTTGAATGTCTTGTCGAGCTACATCCCCGACAACGAGCGAATCGTCACTATCGAGGATGCCGCCGAGCTCCAGCTCGGCCAGGAACACGTGCTCACGCTCGAGGCCCGCCCCGCCAACCTGGAAGGGCGAGGCATGGTCACGATTCGGGACCTCGTGCGCAATTCGCTGCGAATGCGGCCCGATCGCATCGTGGTCGGTGAGGCGCGTGGTGGTGAGGCCCTTGACATGCTCCAGGCGATGAACACCGGTCACGACGGCTCGCTCACCACGATCCACTCGAACTCTCCACGCGACACCCTCGCCCGGATCGAGACAATGGTGCTCATGGCCGGCTTCGACATGCCCGTCCGGGCGATTCGGGAGCAGGTGGCAGGCGCCGTCGATCTCATCGTTCACCTCCATCGCCTCCGTGACGGCACCCGCCGGGTGACCCACATCACCGAGGTGCTCGGCATGGAAGGCGAGGTCGTCACCACCCAGGATGTGTTCCTGTTCGACTACGGCATGGGCGTGGACGAGGACGGTTTCTACAAGGGTCACCTCAAGTCCACCGGCCTCCGGCCGTCCTTCAGCAAGAAGCTCGAGGACAGCGGTATCAACCTGTCCGCCGACATGTTCGCTCCCGAGGGCTTCGCACGCGAGGCCGATTCGTTCGATCTCGGATGAACCGCTCCCGCCGTCCCGCGCTTGTGCTGCTGTGGCTCTCTTGCCTGTTGCTGCTCAGCGCGTTGCCGGCGGTCGCCCAGGACGATGCCGAGCCGGAAGCCGAAGTCGCTATCACCGACATCGGGATTGCCCGCTACCCCGACATGACGGTGGTGGTGGAGATCGGCAACGTCGAGAGCTTTGATGCAGCCGAGATTTCGGTACTCGAGAACGGCGAGGTCATCCCCAACACGATCGCCACCCCGATCTCGCAGAACCCGGTTCCGGTTGGGATCGTCCTGGCGATCGACACGAGCGAAGCCAATGAGGGAGCCACCACCCTCGATGCTGCCAAGGCGGCTGCGGACGCATTCATCGACAACATGCGTCCGCAGGATCTCGTAGCCATCATCGGATTCGGCGACGAGGTAGACCTGTTTACCGGTTTCACCTCCAACACCACGGCTCTCAAGTTCGCCGTTGCACAGCTCGAAGCCGCGGGTCCCAGCCGGCTCTACGACGGCGTCATTCGCGCAGCCGACCTCTATGAGGCGGTCGGGGGCGATGCCACCCTCGAGAGCAATCTCATCGTTCTTGCCAGAAGTGCCGACGGCGGCAGCGAAGCGACCCTCGAAGAGGCTGTCGCCGCTATCGAGGCGCAGTCGGTCAGCGTTTATGGCGTCGGCCTGTCGGACGTCGAGTTCGACTCGAGCGGCATCGCCACCCTGGCCGGGGACCGGTACCTGGAGACTCCTGATCCGGCCGAGCTGGCCACGCTCTATACCGACATTCAACGCTCGCTCGACAATCGCGTGGTCCTCAGCTTCACGGCCGGAGAGCAAGCTCCCCGCGATGTCACGTTCGAGGTTCGGTACCAGACGGCGAGTGCATCCGAGATTGTCTCCGTGCCCGGCTTCATCGTCAATCCACGCTCGACGACCACTCTTCCACCCACCTATGAGGTCATCGCGCCCCCACCCAGCGAGGGCGCCAGTCCGTCGCCGGGGACGCTCCGATTGATCTCCGTGCTCACCATGGCGGCGGCCATCGCCTTGCTCGTCGGCATCATTGGATTCGCCCGGACCGGCGATACTGTCTCGCAACGGCTCAGTTCACTGGCCGGCCGGCGCTTCGTCCGGCCGGGTACCGAAGCTGCCGCGGGGGAGTCCACCGGCTTCTTGTCCCGAATCCCCTTCCTCAGCAGGTTTGCCACCCAGGCCGAGGAGGTGGCCGACTCTCAGGGATTGCTCCAGCCCATCGCCAACATGCTCGAGCAGGCCAACATTCTCTGGCGTCCGGGTGAGGTCGTGGCCGGTGCAATCGCCGTGGCGGCGGTTGCGTCCGTGCTGGTCGGCCTGTTCCAGGGAAGCCTGTTGATCGGGCTGCTCGCCTTTGTCGTTCTCATCCTCGTCATCGCCGTCGGACTCCGGTTCGTCGCCTCGCGAGAGAAATCCCGGTTTGTCGATCAGATGCCCGGCACACTCGGTCTGCTAGCGACCTCGCTCCGCTCAGGTCAGTCGTTCCTCCAGGCGTTGGAAGCGGTGGCCAGCGAGGCTCCCCAGCCCACCTCCCGGGAATACCAGCGGGCCGTCGCCGAAGTTCGGCTCGGCCGGCCGATCGGTGCGGCTATCCGCGCCATCGCCGAGCGCATGGATTCGGAGGACTTCGGATGGGTGGTCATGGCCACCGACATCCAGCGTGAGGTCGGCGGCAACCTGGCCGAGGTGCTCGACATCGTGGCCGACACGATGCTGCAGCGCAACCGACTGCGCAGGGAGGTCAAGGCGCTCAGTGCCGAAGGCCGCATCTCGGCCATCGTCCTCGGAGCGCTGCCCGTCTTCATCTTCCTGTTCCTGTTCACCTCCAACCGTTCCTATCTGGAGCCCCTCATCGAGCGCACGGCCGGCTGGATCATGATCGGCATTGCCATCGGGTCCATGCTGACCGCGTTTGCCTGGCTCCGGAAGATCGTGAACATCGAGGTCTAATGGATACGTTGTCAGTCGCCGTTTTCTCCACCTTCGTGGCCGTCGCCGCCGCCGTCTACTACGTCGGCAACGGGATCACCCGGGCCCGCAACCTCACCGCCGAGCGCCTCGCCCAATACGGGCGGAAGATCTCCCGTCAGGAGGAAGCGATCCGGGAGCGGGAGATGAAGCGTCCCTTCGCCGACCGCGCTATTGCCCCCATCTTTGAGCGCTTCGGCAGTCTCGCCAGCCGGTTCACCCCGATCGGATGGATCGAACGAACGGAAAAGCGTCTGACGATTGCCGGCAGCCCGGGGACTCTCGACGCCAATTCATGGGCAGTCCTGAAGGTCGTCGCCATCGTCGTCGGCGTGGTCCTCTGGGTCGTCATTCAGGGCGGTCTGCCGTTCAATCAGAAGCTCCTGACGTTCGGGCTGCTCGTCGGGGCAGGCTTCCTCGGACCGGACGCCATCCTCAATCGGAAGATGGCGGAACGAAGCGATGCCATCCTCCGCCAGCTCCCGGATATCCTCGATTTGCTCGTCATCAGCGTCGAGGCGGGTCTCGGTTTCGACCAGGCCATGGCGAGGGTGGTCGCCACCGTCCCGGGACCCCTGTCGGACGAGTTCCAGCGGATGATTACCGAAACCCGGGTCGGTGTGGCTCGCAAGGACGCCATGCGTAGCTTGCGGGATCGGACCGATGTCGAGGAACTGCGCGGATTCTTGCTCGCCATGATGCAGGCGGACAGCTTCGGCGTGTCGATTGCGCGGGTACTGCGGGTGCAGGCCGAGGAAATGCGCATCAAACGACGCCAGCGGGCACAGGAGAAGGCCTACGCGGCGCCCGTCAAGCTCGTCGGGCCACTCATGCTGCTCATCTTCGCCTTCCTGACCATTCTGCTGGGACCGGCCGGCCTGCGCATCTCCGACACCGTCCTGTTCTAGAGGAGCCTGCGGTGACCCACCGCCTATCGGTCCGCCACCTGTTCGCGATGGTTCCCGTCGTCGGCGTAGTGGTTGCCTCGGCCCGGGCCATTTCCGACAACTCATTCCTCTGGCATGTGAGGGCCGGCACGGTTCAGCTCGACGCCGGCCAGGTACTGCGCACCGACCCGTTCTCTTTCACGGCGCAGGGGGAGTCATGGCGCACGCAATCATGGATCGCCGATCTCCTCTACGGGACGCTGGAGCGGTGGACGGGCGATCTCTCCTGGGTATGGCCGCTTGTTGCTCTGACCATGACGATGACACTCGTGATGGTCGGCCTGGCCGTGTACCGCGAGGCAGGCAATCCGCTCGCGGTTGCGATCGTCCTGTTCTTCACCGCCTGGCTGGTGCTCCGGACGCTCGTTCCCCGGCCGGTTGTCTTCAGTCACCTGCTACTCGCCGCCCTCGTCGTCGTCCTCGCCCAGCGGCGTCTGCGCTGGGTGATTCCTCTTCTCCTCTGGGTGTGGGCCGGCCTGCACGGGTCGTTTGTCATTGGTCTTGGTCTCATCGTGCTGGAAGCGCTGCGATCCGGACGGAGAGAGCTCTGGGGTCTGCTCGGTCTGAGTGCGGTGTCTGTCTCGCTGACGGCGCACGGATTGGCATTGTGGGGTGTGCTGGGGGAGTTCGCAGCCAGCCGGGGAGCCCTCGACCTCATTCAGGAGTGGGCGCCTCCTGACCTGACCGATCTGAGCGCCGCCCCCTATGCGCTGTTCATAGGTGCTCTGCTCTTTGCCGCGGCCCGCAGTCGGATTTCACCTCGCGACCTCATTGTGGTTCTGCCGTTCCTGTTGTTCGGTCTCACGAGCTACCGGGCGCTCATCCCGGCCACACTCGTTCTCGCCCCGTGGGTTGCCCGGGCAATCGAGATCCCGACCGCGCCCCGCCGTATCGAATCCGGGCTTCTCAACGGGGCCATCGCCGCCCTCGTGGTTGTCACCGCCGTCTGGTTGGGGTGGGAGCGGGCCGGGTCGTATCCCGACGATGAACTGTTCCCGGTATCTGCGATAGCGGCCCTGGACCCCGGACCGCTCTTCCATGGCGATGCCGTCGGTGGGTATCTCATCTATGAGGCCTGGCCGGATCGGCTCGTCTACACCGATGATCGGGCCGAACTGTATGGGGAAGAGCGCTTTGAGGAGTTCGTCGACGCCCGGGCCGGGCGGCCCGTGTGGCGCGAAGTGTTCGACCGGCACGGGATCGACCAGGCGCTGTTGTCCGCCGATAGCACCGGTCTTCAAGAGGTTCTGAGCGCTTCCGGCTGGTACGAGCGCTACCGCGACCCCGAATTCGTTGTTCTCTCCCGCTAGCCCCGATCAGGGCTCAGCAGGCTTTTGGGTCTGCCGACCTATGGAGCGCGAAAACCAGATCACCGATGATGTAATGGATAGCTCGCACAAGGAGAAACCAATGCTCGACCTCTGGGTCAAAGTTCAGAACAAGATGCAGGCCGACGAAGGCGCCAGCCTCGTTGAGTACGCCCTGCTGCTCGTCCTCATCGCTGTCGTAGCGATCGTGGTCATCACGCAGGTCGGCGAGAACACCTCGGGTACCTTCAGCAAGGTGAACGAGAGCCTCAAGTAGGTCCTGCCTACACAAGACTCAAAGGTCCCCCCGCTTGCGGGGGGATTTTTGTGTGTGCGACGCCTTTTGTCACTTTTCGGCCTCACCGGAGCAATCGCGCGACGATGGCCGAAAAGTCGACTGCTGCCGCCGAACCTAACCTGATCGACGAACGGCGCCGCCGGCGCCGGTTCCAGGGAAACCCCG
>SHLN01000234.1 GCA_004283105.1 Acidimicrobiia bacterium | reverse complement strand
CTGGGGACTGGGGACTGGGGCCTAGATAATCGCCCGCAACGCCTGCACCAGGCGGATCACGTTCTCTTTCTTCGCCCCGAAGCCCATCAGGCCGATTCGCCACACCTTGCCGGCGCCGGCTCCGAGTCCACCACCGATTTCGATATCGAAATCGGTGAGAAGGCGAGCCCGGAGGTTGTCGTTGACGCCCTTCGGGAGGCGGATTGACGTGAGCTGGGGGAGCCGGTAGCCGCGGCGGGCGTACAGCTTGAATCCCATCCCGGTGAGCTCCTGCTGGGCGAACTCGCCAACTTCCTGGTGACGGGCCCAGCGTTCTTCGAGGCCCTCCTCGAGCACGAGGCGGAGGCCCTCCCACAGTCCGTACACCATCGAAATCGGTGCCGTGTGGTGGTAGGCGCGGGCCCCTTCACCTTCTTCCCAGTACTTGCGAAGCATCGAGACGTCCAGGTACCAGGACTGCACCGGTGTCTTGCGGTCCGCCACCGCCTGGGCGGCCCGGGGGGAGAAGGTGATCGGGGCCAGCCCGGGCGGCACGCTCAAACACTTCTGCGTCCCGGAGAAGCACACGTCGATGCCCCACTTGTCGACCTCGAGGGGGATGCCCCCGAGACCGGTTACGGAGTCGACGACGAGAAGCGGGCCCGGTCCGATCTCCCGTCGGACGAGGTCGACGGGGCTCCGGGCTCCCGTTGATGTTTCGGCGTGGACGAGCGCCACAACCCTGGGCTTGACGCTCCGGACGGCTTTGCCGAGCTCCTCCGGGTCGATGATGTCACCCCAGTCGGCCTCGACGGTTGTGACCTCGGCTCCGGCTCGTGCGGCTGCGTCGGCCATGCGGCCCCCGAATACGCCGTTCACGCCGATGACGATGCGGTCGCCCGGTTCGAGCAGGTTGTCGAGGGCGGTTTCCATGCCGGCGCTGCCGGTGCCCGACACCGGGAATGTGAGCGGGTTGCGGGTGCGGAAAACGGTACGGAGACGTTCGCTCGTCTCGTTCATGATGGTGATGAACTCGGGGTCGAGGTGGCCGAGTACCGGTTTGGAGAGGGCGTCGAGCACCGAGGGATCGATGGGCGATGGCCCGGGACCGAGCAGGAGACGGGTAGGGGGAGCGAGGGGAGATTTCATACGCTGACGGTACCAGCCCTCGGTAGGGTGCCGGAATGCTGCTGAGCGACATCGCCACGGTCGTCGGATTCGACCATTGCCTCACCGACCCCGACCTGCGGGCCGCCTACGAGGTCGATTGGACCGGTCGATACCGGGGGCTCTCCCCGGCGGTGATTCGGCCCGGCTCGGTGGACGAGCTCTCGGCAGTACTAGCCCTGTGCCACGGAGCCGGCCAGCCCGTGGTTGTGCAGGGGGGGAACACCGGCATGGTCGGAGGGGGCGTTCCTCTCCGGGGCGAGCTGGTGGTGAGTGTCGGGCGGCTGGGCAACCTCCAGGTGGTTTCGGAACGGCGGGTTCGCGCCGGTGCCGGCGCTACATTGGGCCGGCTGCAGCAAGCCGCGGACTCGGTGGGTGCCGGGTTCGGAGTCGATACCGCTGCTCGCGACTCGGCCACGATCGGGGGGATGATTGCCACCAATGCAGGCGGAATAAACGTCGTGCGTTTTGGGCCGATGGGTGACCAGCTGCTCGACGCCGGGGTAGTCCTGGCAGACGGCAGCTACCTTCCCTCGCTGCGTCAGACCGGCCCGGATCACCCGGCCCACGGTCTCATCGATCTCCTCGCCGGAAGTGAGGGGATTCTGGCGGTTGTGGCCCACGCCGATCTGACCATCGCCCCGGATCCAGCGGCTGTGGCCGTCGCCATGATCGAAGTGCCGGCAGCCCGGCTGCAGTCGCTCGTGGCCGGGGTCGGAGGGCTCCCGTCCATCTATGCCATCGAGCTGTTTGGTGGTCCCGAAGTTGAGCTGGCGGCCTCCGGGCTGGGACGGAGCGCTCCTCTCAGCGCCGACTGGCTGGCACTCGTCGAGTGCCGCTCGGATGACGATCCTGCCGGGGCGCTCGCCGAGGTGGTCGGTGATCTGCCGGCCGTGGTCGCAACGAATCCGTCGGTCGGGAGGGAGTTGTGGCTGTTTCGCGAGGCTCTCACCGAGGGCGTCTCCCGACTGGGGATTCCGCACAAGTTTGACGTACGGGTGCCGCACGCTGGCCTCAACGACGTCCGAGCGAGCGTGACCGCGGCCGTTCCCAACGGCACGGTGTTCGTGTGGGGACACGCATTCTCCAATCGCGATGGCCACCCGACGGCCAACCTCCACATCAACATCATCGGTGAGGTCGACGACGAAGCCGTCTTCGACGTCATTGAGAACCTGGGTGGCTCGATCGCGGCCGAACACGGCATCGGCACTGCCAAGCGGCATCGCGCCGACCGTGCACGGGACGATCTGGCCGCGCTAGCCGAGATGAAGCGCCGGCTCGATCCGAAACGGATTCTCAACCCGGCAGTGCTCCTGCCGGACGACTTCTAGAGGTAGTCGGCCAGAACCTCGGCGAGGGTCGGTGAGCCCTGTTCCTCAACGGTGTAGTGGACCCTCGTGTGGGGGATCTCCAGTTCGAGCAGCGCCGCCAGGTCGATGGGGGTTCCGACGACCACCGTGTCGGGAGCGGCCCGGTCGATCGTCTCGCGCAGTTCGATCTGCTGGGCTTCGCCGTACCCCATAGCGGGGAGGACGGCCCCGATGTGGGGGTACGCCTCGTAGACCCCCGCAATGGTGCCGACCGCAAACGGCCGGGGGTCGATGATCTCGGATGCCCCCAGGTCCTGCGCCGCAATGAGACCGGCGCCGTAGGGCATTCCGCCGTGGGTGATGGTTGGTCCGTCGTCTAGGACGAGGACTCGCTTGCCGGTAACGAGTTCGGGCTCATCGACCCGGATGGGCCCGGCCGCGCGAATCACGATGGCGTCGGGATTGGTCCCGGCGACTGCTGCCTCGACCGCCTCGAGTTGCTCGGCGGTGGCGGTGTCGACCTTGTTGATCAGGACGACGTCCGCCCGGCGCAGGTTGGCCTCGCCCGGCCAGTACGACAACCCGTGACCGGCCCGGTGGGCGTCGGCCACACACAGGTGGAGGTCGGGCTTGTAGAACGGGAGGTCGTTGTTACCGCCGTCCCACAGAATGATGTCGGCCTCTGCCTCAGCCGATTCGAGGATGGCGCCGTAGTCGACCCCGGCGTAGATGATCGTGCCGGTGGCTACGTAGCGCTCGTATTCCTCACGCTCCTCGATTGTGACCTCGGCTTCTGTCAGATCAGCGAAGGTGGCGAACCGCTGCACCCGCTGCCTGACGAGATCTCCGTATGGCATGGGATGACGGACGGCCACAACTCGCTTGCCCGCCTCGGTGAGGAGGTGGTGGATCTTGCGACTCGCCGGACTCTTGCCGGCTCCGGTGCGGGTGGCGGTGACGGCGATGACCGGCTTGGAGGAGGGGAGCATCGTTTCACCGCCGGCCACTCCGTACGCGGCCCCGGCCGCCACGGCTCTGGCCGCCAGATGCATGACGTGCTCGTGAGTGACGTCGGAGTAGGAGAACAGGACGAGATCGACGTTGAGGTCCCGGACGAGATTCTCGAGCTCGGCTTCGGGATGGATTGAAATGCCGTCCGGGTACCCGTCGCCCGCCAACTCGGGCGGATACCGGCGGCCATCGATGTTGGGGATCTGGGTGGCCGTGAAACCCACGACCTCGAAATCGGGATTGTCTCGATAGAGGACATTGAAGTTGTGGAAGTCACGCCCGGCGGCGCCCAGGATGAGTACACGTGTTGGCATGGGGGTCATTCTGGCAGGTGTGGCAACCGTCTTTCCCCTCTCGTGAAGCGAAGCGGAGCGGGAGGGGGGCAACTCTCCGAGTTGCTTCGGGGTGGGTCGTTCCCAGCAACGGCGCGGCGACGCAGAGCTGACTGTCGATCACTGCAACGAAGCAAGAACGTCGCGGCCAACTCCACCACCAGGGGACCTAGTTGGGCACCTTCACTGGCGGGAAGGTGGCCGCAATTGGCGACCACCTTTGCGTGACGGGACCGTGCCCCCGAGCGGCTCTAGAGACGGCGTTGCCTGCGTTGTAGGAGCAGCGGCCATCTGATCACGCGAGCCTTCCCGTCGCTGCGCAGTTGGTGGAC
>SHLN01000038.1 GCA_004283105.1 Acidimicrobiia bacterium | reverse complement strand
TCAGGTCTTCCCAAAGCGCCGGAGGCGGACGCTGTTCATTACCACGCTGACACTCGAGAACGCCATCGCCAGCGCGGCGACACTTGGATCGAGCTGCCCGAGAGCGGCGAGCGGAATGGCGGCCGCGTTGTAGAAGAAGGCCCAGAACAGGTTCTGGCTGATCGTGCGATGCGTGCGCCGCGCCAGGCGGACGGCTGTGACTACCAGCCTCGGGTCACCGGATAGGAGTACGACGTCACCCGCTTCGATGGCGATGTCGGTCCCGGATCCGACCGCCATACCCAGGTCTGCTTGCGTGAGGGCCGGTGCGTCGTTCACCCCGTCGCCGACGAAGGCGACCGTCTCACCGCGCTGCTGGAGCATCTCGACGGCCGCCGCCTTCTCGGCGGGGCGAACCTGATCGAGGACCCGGCCGATCCCGACATCCTCGGCGACGGCATTGGCGGTGACGGGATTGTCGCCGGTCACCATGACGAGATCGATGTCCATGGCGGCCAGCTGCCGGATGGCTCCGGCGACAGCCGGACGGGGCGCATCGACCACGCCCACGACGCCGCGGATCTCCCCATTCCAGGCCGCCAGGAATACCGTTCGGCCACGGCTCTCCAACTCGTCGACCCGGCCCGTCACATCGGGCGTGATCTCCATCCCGATTGATCTGATGAGGCCGATGTTGCCGACAACTACTCCGGTGCCGTCCACGGTTCCGCGAATGCCTCCGCCCGGGAGCTCCTCAACGTCGCTCGGCGAGCTCAGGCTGAGACCCCGCTCCTCGGCGGCCAGTGTCAGCGCCCGGGCCACCGGGTGACCGCTGGCAGATTCGAGCGAGGCCACGAGGGTGAAAAAGCGGTCCTCGTCGACCATCGTCTCCACGGCGTCGACGGTCATTCGGCCGGTCGTGATGGTGCCGGTCTTGTCAAAGGCGATTGTGTCGACGGTACGGGTTCGTTCGAACACCTCAGCCGTCTTGAACAGGATCCCGAGCTCGGCACCCCGTCCGGAACCGACCATGATGGCGGTGGGGGTAGCCAGGCCGAGGGCGCATGGGCAGGCGATGATGAGCACCGCGACCGAGTTCCGGAGCGCCGTCTCTACCTCACCGCTCACGGCGAGCCAGACCAGCCCGGTGGCGACGGCGAGCACGATGACGATGGGGACGAAGATCGACGAGACGCGATCTGCCAGGCGTTGCGCCGGCGCCTTGCTCGCCTGGGCGGCCTCGACCATGCGGGCGATCTGGGAAAGGGCGGTGTCGGCGCCGACGGCGGTGGCTTCGACAACGATCCGACCCTGGTGGTTGACCGTGGCCCCGAACACGGCATCGCCCGGTCCCTTGTCGACGGGCAGTGACTCGCCGGTCAAGAGACTCTCATCGAGGGACGAGCGGCCCGCATTGATCCTTCCGTCCGTCGGCACCTTCTCACCCGGGTTCACGACCATGAGGTCACCGGGTCGAACGGTCTCGACGGGGACGAGGGTCTCGACGCCATTGCGGAGGATGCGCGCTTCTTTGGCGCCGAGCTCGAGCAGCCGGCTGATGGCCTGCGAGGCGTTCCCCTTCGCTCTCGCCTCGAAGAACCGGCCAAGGAGGATGAAGGTGATGATGAGGGCGGCCGTCTCGAAGAACACCTCTTCTTCGGCAAAGATCGCCCATGCCGAGTACCCGTAGGCAGCGAGTGTCCCCATCGAAACAAGCGTGTCCATGCTGGTGTCGAACGCCCGCAAGCGGAGCAGCGCATTGCGGTGGAACTGCCAGCCGAACACGAACACCACCGGGGTGGCGAGGACCCACATTGCCACCTTGGCGCCGGTCGAACCGTCGCCGATCAGCATGACGAGGATGAGGGGAATCGTAAAGGCAGCGGCCCAGGCGAGGTTGCGCCGCTGGAACAGGAACTCCCGCGCATAACGATGGGAAGGAGCCTCTCGCTCATCCTCGGGGGCTCGTTCGGTGAGGTGATAGCCCAGCTTGTCGATGGCGGCGGTGAGGTCGCCGACGTTGGCGGACGGATCGAGTTTGACGACCGCCTCAGCCCCGGCATAGTTGACGACGGCAGATGCGACGCCGTCTTGCTTTCCGAGGACCCGCTCGATGCGGACGGCGCACGACGCACAGGTCATCCCATCGACCTCGAACGAAACGGCTACCGACGCGTCGGGCGCCGGCGTATCCGGCGGAGTCTCGATCATCGGGCTACTTCGTAGCCCTGCTCCTCGATGGCCGAGACGATCTCATCGAGGCCGACCGCGTCGGTCTCGTAGGAGATGGTGACCGTCTTGCCGGGAATGTCGACCGAAGCATCGGTCACGCCGGCGAGCACGCTGGTGGCCCCTTCAATCGACATCTTGCAGTGGTCGCAGGAGATGTCGGGAACTGAAAGAGTCTTGGTTTCCATGGCGGGAATACTAAGCGCCGGGAGCCGCTGTGTATTCCCGGTTCGTAGACTCGCCACCATGGAGATTCGGCCCAGCATCCTCGACGCGATCGGCAATACGCCGCTGGTACGCCTGTCCCGGATTCATCCACCCGGCAACCTCGTAGCCAAGGTCGAGTACGTCAACCCTGGTGGATCGACCAAGGATCGCATCGGGTTGCTCATGATCGAGGCAGCCGAGCGGGATGGTTTGCTGGCTCCGGGCGGGACGATTGTCGAGCCGACGAGCGGCAATACCGGAGTCGGCCTCGCCATGGTGGCGGCCATCAAGGGCTACCGGCTCGTCTGTGTCATGCCTGACAAGATGTCGCAGGAGAAGATCGACGGCTTGCGGGCGTACGGTGCCGAAGTGCACGTAGCCCCGACCGATGTGGCTCCGGATGATCCCCGCTCGTACTACTCGGTGGCGGCGCGGCTGGTGAGTGAGATCCCCGGCGCCTTCAGTCCAAATCAGTATGCCAATGACGCCAATCCCGAGGCCCACTACCGCTCCACCGGGCCCGAGATATGGGATCAGACGGACGGAACGGTCGACCAGCTCGTGGTGGGAGTGGGAACCGGCGGAACCATCACCGGTACTGCCAGATTCCTCAAGGAGCGAAACCCGGCCATCCAGGTGGTCGGAGTCGATCCGGTCGGGTCGATCTACACCGCCGATTCGGACGATGACGTTCACACATATCTCACCGAGGGAGTGGGGGAGGATTTCTGGCCCGACACATTCGACCGGACGCTGGTCGACCGGTTCATCCGCGTCTCCGACCGCGAGGCCTATTCCATGGCCCGTCGTCTTGCCGCCACCGAGGGAGTGCTGGTCGGATCGTCTGGCGGCCTGGCCACCGTCGGAGCGCTCCGGGTTGCCGCCGGGGCGCCGGATGATCTCGTCGTCGTGATCCTGCCCGATTCGGGTCGGAGCTATGTATCGAAGGTCTTCAACGACACGTGGATGGCCGACCACGGCCTACTGGAGGAAGAGTGAAGAGATTCGAGACCATCGCCATCCATGCCGGCCAGGAGCCCGATCCCACTACCGGGGCAGTCGTCACTCCGATCTATGCCACCTCGACGTATGCCCAGGAGGCGCCCGGCACGTTCGCCTACGAGTATTCCCGCACCGACAATCCGACCCGAACGGCCCTCCAGACCGCCCTGGCCGAGTTAGAGGGGGCAGGCGCCGGGGGCGGAGCCGTCGCGACGGCTTCCGGAATGGCGGCCACGGCTCTCATGGGCTACCTCCTGAAGCCCGGTGACCACATCGTCATTCCCAACGATGCCTACGGCGGCACCTACCGGTTCATTGCCCGGGTGCTGGGCGAGCAGGGGATCGCCTGGACGGTGGTCGATCAGACCGACCTCGAGGCGGTGGCCGCCGCCCTGCGGCCCGAGACCCGGCTCGTCTGGGCGGAGACTCCGACCAACCCGCTGCTCCGGGTGGTGGACATCGAGGCGCTGGCCGTCATCGCCGGCACTGGAAACGCTCGATTGCTCGTGGACAACACGTTCGCCACCGCCTATCTGCAGCAACCGCTCAGCCTCGGCGCCGACGTTTCCCTTTACTCGACCACCAAGTACGTCGGTGGTCATAGCGATGTGGTCGGGGGCGCGCTCGTCACTGCCGACGGCGAGTTGCTCGAGCAGCTCCGGTTCTTTCAGAACGCGGCCGGCCCGGTCCCGGGACCCTTCGATGCCTACCTGACGCTGCGGGGCTTGAAGACGCTGGCCATCCGGATGGATCGACACTGCGAGAACGCGGAACAGATCGCCCGGTTCCTCGTCGATCATCCGGCGGTCGGGGATGTCTACTACCCGGGGCTGGAATCCCATCCGCAGCACGAACTGGCAGCCCGCCAGATGAGCGGCTTTGGCGGCATGATCTCGTTCCGGACCAGGGCCGGCCCGGACGTTGCTGAGAAGGTTGTCGCCAAGACCGAGCTGTTCTTCCTGGCCGAGAGCCTCGGCGGGGTTGAGTCGCTCGTGGAAGTTCCGGCGCTCATGACCCACATGTCGGTGGCCGGTACCGATCTGGAAGTACCGCCCGATCTCGTGCGGTTGTCGGTCGGTATCGAGCACGTCGACGACCTCATTGCCGATCTCGATCAGGCTCTCTCCGGCTAGCGGAGGGTTACCCGTCCCAGCGGTGCTCCATCCACACGTTCGGTTCGACGTAGACCGCATGGTCCTGGTCGGTATCGACGTGGACGGGTACGAGGGCATTCGGTACTTCGAGCGTTCCACTGGCATCGAAGGCTTGGTCCGTCCACTCCCGCCACTCGGCGAGGGTTCCGGAGATCGTCATTGAGCGCGGACAGACGCCGATGATCTCTGCCCCGAGGCGGGCGTGAACACGCATCCACGGGTCGTGCGGAAGCCCGTCCGGCCGCCGGCGGTGCGCATATTCCTCCATCGGGGTGGTGGGCTCTTCGTGCTTGGCGCTCGGCCGCACCGGGGCCAGTAGCTGTTGGAAGCCGAGTCGATCGACGTTGGCGATCATCGCGTGCACCATCTGCGAAGACAGGCCGGCTCCCATGTTCTCGGGGGCGATGGCGATTTCGAGCGCCGAGACGTGGGTGGGAGCGCGGTCGGCGAGTCGATCCAGGTACGACCAGCGAACGATGCCGTCCCACCCGTCGACGGGGAGGGAGGGCCGGTGTTCGTCTCCCATGGAAAAGGAAACGCTGAACCCCCTGGCGATCACCGTTCCGGCATCGACGCCGATCAATACGTGTTCGGACCACCGATCGAGCTCTGAGTAGTAGAGGTCGGCGATCGGATCCTGCAGCATGAATCGGGGCCACGAGCGGGTCAGGTCCCACAATTGGTCCTCGAGGTCGGGACGGGCGGCGAGGGTGAAGACGTCCATGGCCCTGTCCAGCCTATTGGAGGCTCGTAGAGTGCGGCCATGACCGGCTTTGTTCATCGCGGTGGCCTCTGGGTGGCAGCCCAATTCGCGCTGCTCGCCGCCATCGTCGGCATCGGGCGACTTGATCTGCTCACGTTCTCGTTCCAGGCCCAGACGGCGGTTGGATGGGGAGTCATCGGCCTGGCCCTCGTTGTCGGCGCCTGGGCCTCGCTATCCCTCGGCGGCAACCTCACCCCGTATCCGAAGCCGGTCGAGGCCGGAACGATGGTCGAGCACGGGCCCTACCGGCTCGTCCGGCACCCGATCTATACGGCCGTTGTCGTTGGGATGGTCGGGATCTCCATTCGCAGCGGCGATTGGATCAGCCTGGCCCTCTCGGTGTGCCTGGTCCCATTCTTTGTCGCCAAGAGCTCGTTCGAAGAGCGCCATCTGCTCGAGGAGTACCCGGGCTACTCGGCCTATCAGCAGCGGGTCTCCCGCCGTCTCATCCCGGGGGTCTGGTAGATCGCCTAGTGGGCGGCGAGCCGGTCGATCTCGATCAAATAGGTGACGCGGATCTGACCGGGCACCCGGTATGGGTACTCGTCAACACCGAGGTACTTGTTTGCGAGGGCGTCGATGTGTTCGTCGGCCCCTTCGAGCCGTTTCTCAACGACGCGGCCACGAATCGAGAACGCCTGGTACGGATCATCGGTCGCAAAGATGGAAATCGCTACTCTCGGATCCCGGTCCATGTTGCGGGGCTTGACCCTTCCTTCGGCAGTGTTGAACCGGATCCGATCACCTTCCCGATCGACCCACATCGTGGACGCCTGCGGCGAGCCATCGGGCATGAGGGTTGCGAGGGTGGCGAACGTGGGCCCATCGAGCATGGCCTTCAGTGCGTCGGGTAGTTCCATGAGCGTCCTTCTAAGTCGGGCGGACCGACACTAGGGAAGCGTCAGCCGATTGCGTTGGCGCGGCACCGGGCGGGCGTGTCGAGTTCGGAGGCGGCGGCACCTTCCCCATAGACGGTGACCGCCGAGAGGGACTCGACCGCACAGTAGAAACGTCCGGGCGATCCTTCGGTGATGAGGAGGCCCTCAGCGGGTCTTCCTGAGTACGACAGGGCGGCGAATCGGATCTCGGCAGCAGGAACAAACGTCAGCGACGGCTCCATTTCGGCGAGGGCAGTGGATCCGAACGCGAAGTCCGACTGCATCACGAAGGCGCTCCGAACGGCGATGAGGCCTTCCTCCAGCAGGGCCCGGGCCGCAGGATCCATCTGCTCGGCGGCTATCGGCCCGAAGAGCAGACAGGGGTCGATGGTAAGCAGCCAGCCGCCGTCCGATTTCTCGAACGACAGGGCCGAATCCGGCAGGACCGAAGAGGAAACGGAGGCCGTTGCTGTATCGGTGAAGACCGAGATGTCGGAGAGCTCGTAGTCGGCTGAGTCGGCGAGAGCGAGACCCGCCGGCCACAGTGCTTCGAGATCCGGCGGCCGGCAAGCCGACCCGGCCGAGACCAGGTCGTAGGCGGCATCGATCGATCCCGTCGCGAGAGCGTCGAAGAGCGCCCGAACGACGCCACCGATCGCAGCCTCGTCGGGCCCGGTCGCCGAGACCGGGTTACCCCAACCACCGACCGGTACGCCGTCGGTGCAGGCGGCGAGCGCGTCCTGGAACGTGTCTCCGAAGCCATGGTCGGTGGTTTCCCCGCGGATGTCGATGCAGAACCACGTCCCGCTGCTGCTGCGGCGGTGGAGGGTGAGACGGGAACCATGCGCGTCGTAGGCAACACCGTCGCGCGCGGCGACCTCACTCAGGGAAACGACTGTGGTCTCACCGCTCATTGCTCCCACCGGCCCGATCCCGTCGTCGAATGTGCCGTTCTCGGCGTACCACTCCTGCGCAGCCGCCAGCACGGATCGGAGCTCGGTCTGGGCGATGTGGTCGGCACCGAGCGGATCGAGCACGGCGGTGGTGGTGGTAGTGGGCGCCACCTCCGGCACCGCGAGGGATGCCGGTCTGATCGGCTCGCGCTTGAGAACGGGGTCGGCCGCCCCGGGGCCCGATCCGCAGGCGGCGAGGGCGAGGGCGAACGCGCTGAGAGCAAGAATGCGTCGAGCTGGCTCCATGGGCCTTGCCATCGACCCGGCCCGGGAGTGGCTTCAGCGGTTTTCCGGCCAGCCGCTGGGGAGGACCGACGAGACGATTGCTCGCAACTCCTGCTGGAGAGCCGGGGATCCGGCGATGTAGAGCGGATCGAGGACTCCGCTCGGGTTGCCGAGATGGTCTGTGACCCGGCCGCCGGCTTCGCGGACGAGGACCATGGCGGCCCCGATATCCCACGGCCCGAGGCCGAACTCCCAGTAGCCGTCGAGCCTCCCGCACGCCACCCAGGCAAGATCGAGGGCAGCCGAACCGAAACGGCGAATGCCACGGGCATGGGCGAGCACCGTTCCGACTATCGAGGCGTAGCGCGCCCCCTGGTCACGACGATCGTATGGGAATCCGGTGGCGATGACCCCCTCGCCGAGCGGGCGATCCGATACGGAGACTACCGTGCCGTTCAGCGTCGTTCCCCTCCCCGTAGAAGCCACGAACTCCTCATCACGGAGCGGGTCAATGACGACTCCGATGAGAGGGCGTCCGTCTTCGTAGAGGGAGACGGCGACAGAGACCTGCGGGATTCCGTGCAGGAAGTTGACCGTACCGTCGAGCGGATCCACGATCCAGTGCCGGCCGGAAAGGTCTCGTGACCCGCCCCGCTCCTCTGCCAGCACCGCATCGTCGGGTCGTTTGGTGGCGAGCAACCGCAGGATGGCCGCCTCGGACTGGTGGTCTACTTCCGTGACCGGGTCGACGACACCCTTGAACTCGGCGGTCTGGATCTTGCCAAAGGCATCGCCCACGATCGCCGCCCCCTCCCGGGCAGCAGCAACAGCAAGAGAGAGATCATCCATGGGGGAACCCTATCCAAGAGTCCCTCGTCCCTCGACCCTCGTCCCACGTCCACGTCAACGTCCACGTCCACTTCCTCAGACAATCCTCCTGCTGGGGACCGTTGGGTTCATCGGACTTCGAGAACTCGAAGAGTTCTCGTTAGCAACGCCGTAGGCGTTGCCGTACGCTCTCCCCATGCTGATCGAGCTTGCTCCTCTTCTTTCTGCCTTTCTCATGTGGGCGGCCTTTCAGCCTCTTGGGTGGGCGGTGCTGGCGCCGGTTGCCCTCACCCCGCTGCTGGCCGGCTTGCGGAAGGTCGAGACCGGGCGGGGGGCTGCCGGGCTCGGGTTCGCTTACGGTGCCGCCTTCTATTCACTCCTCCTCTTCTGGGTCAAGGAGACCGGGTACCTCTCACTCGTCGCCCTCGTTCTTCTGCTGGCGGGCTTCTCGACCGCCTACGCATTGCTCGTGTTCTGGGCCAAGCAGTGGGGGCGTACGGCCTGGTGGCTCACCGCCATCGGTGGGTGGGCCCTCATCGAACTGGTGCGGGTCCATGTTCCGTTCGGTGGGTTCTCATGGGGCCTCCTCGGATATCCGGCCGGTGAGTACCAGTGGACGCGGGGTGCGGCCCAGCTCATCGGAACGACCGGCTGGTCGGTGGTCTTCGCGGCCGTTGCGGCCGGACTGGCACTGCTGGTCACCGACCGTCGGCGTCCGGCCCGATGGTTGATACCGTCCCTTGCGGTCGGTGCCGGTCTCGTCGTGTTTGGCGCCGTCGCATCCCCGACGGCGGATGGGGAAGCTCTCCGCGTGGCCATCGTGCAGGGCAATAGCCCCTGTCCCGACGTGCACTGTGCGGGGGAGAACGAACTGATCTTCGAGTCGCACCTGGAGCTCACCGGTACGCTTGCTCGCGGCGAGGTTGATCTCGTTGTGTGGCCCGAGAGCTCGGCGGGGAGCTCGGTCGAACTGGCCACCCATCCGGACAGGCTGACCCAGGTAGCCGCATTGAGCCGACGGCTCAATGCCTGGTTCCTCATCGGCTCGCAACGAACCCTCGACGCCGAGACGTTTACGAACCTCAACGTCCTGCTCAACCCCGACGGCGAGATCGTCGGGGAGTATTGGAAGCGGCATCCGGTGCCATTTGGCGAGTACGTGCCCCTCCGGCCGCTCTTCGATTGGATCCCGGCCCTCGACCAGGTGCCGCGTGATCTCGAGCGTGGGACCGAGAACACCGTGTTCGAGTTGCCGCAGGGAACTCTGGGCTCGGTTATCTCCTTCGAGGGTGCCTTTCCGCGGTCGACCCGGCCGTTTGCTCAAGTGGGTGCCGAGCTACTGGTCATCGCCACCAACAAGGCGAGCTTCGGCCAGACGCCGGTATCCGATCAGTTCATCGGCATGACCCGGATGCGAGCCGCCGAGCTCGGTCTTGATGTCGTGCACGCCGCTATCACCGGCAAGTCTGCGTTCATTCAGGCGGATGGGAGCATCGTGTCCGAAACCGAACCGTTCAGAGCCGAAGTCCTTCTCGGTACCGTCAACTTTCGAACCGCCGAACTCACGCCGTACGCCCGATTCGGGGATTGGCTGCAGTACCTGGCGATTGCCGGGCTGAGTGTTGTGGTCGGCGCAGCCGGCCTGCGCCGACAGCGCCATCGACTCCAGGTTGAACAAGAGGCTTAGGAACGGCCCTCCCAGGCCGTGAGCGCATCGTCGATCAGCCCGATGCCATGATCGAGATCCTCGGGTGATATCACCAGTGGCGGGATGAACCGGATGATGTTGTGATCCGGTCCGCACGGGTGGAAGATCATGCCCGTCTCGAGGAGATGGGTACGCACGAATTCCAGCGCGGCTGAGTCCGGCCGGCCGTCCCCGTCGACGAGTTCGACACCGATCATGAGGCCGAGGCCACGGACGTCTCCGACCGTCGGATGGTTGGCCTGAACGGACCGGAGCCCGGCGAACGCTTGCTCGGACAGGGCCGGGACCGTGGGAAGCGCCTCATTGACGACGTTGACCACCTCGACGGCGGCGGCACAGGCAACGGCGTTGCCCCCGAAGGTCGTCCCGTGCACGCCGGGGGGCCACTTGCCGAAGAGATCTTTGGAGGAGCCGATGGCCGAGAGGGGAAGGCCGTTGGCGATTGCTTTGCCGATGGTGATGATGTCGGGGGTGATGTCGTAGTTGTCGATTCCCCACCAGGTCCCGGTTCGACCGAACCCGGTTTGGATCTCATCGGCGATCAACAGGATGCCGTACCGATCGGCAACCTCACGCAGCTCCCGCAAGAACGACGCCGGAGCCGGGTAGTACCCGCCTTCGCCCTGCACCGGCTCGATGAGGAAGCAGGCGATGTCCTCGGGTGCGACGACGTGACGGAGCATGGCTCGCAGCTCGTGGAGAGCGCGCTCCGTCGCCTCCTCCTCGGTCAACCCTTGTCGGTATGGATGTGGGAACGGGGTAACGAACACGGAAGGGAGGAGCGGGTGGTAGCCGGTTCGGTACTTGACGGACGACGTCGTGTAGGAGACCGACCCCATCGTGCGGCCGTGGAAACCACCCCGGAAGACGACCACCCCTTGCCGACCCGTCGTGTGCCGGGCGAGCTTCACTGCCGCCTCGACGGCTTCGGCTCCGGAGTTCATGAAGAAAAACATGTCGATCGGCTCGGGGGCGACAGAGACGAGTTGCTCGGCCGCCGAGACATACGAGTCGTACCGGAAGGTGCCTCCGCCGTGCCAGACCTTGTCCAGTTGCTCATGGGCGGCGGCAACGATGCGAGGGTGGTTGTGGCCGCAGTTGGTCACCGAGATACCGGTGCCGAAGTCGAGATACCGCTTGCCGGCTGCATCGGTCAGCCAGGCGCCGCGCGCCTCGGCCATTTCGACACCGTTGTCGAAGGCGATCACCGGTGCGACGACATCGGTGAACCGATCCGTGAACTCACTCATCAGTGCCCTCCTTCTGCAATGCCTGTTCCCATTCCTCCCGGCCCATCTCTTCGGACTCCTCCGTCAGCATCACGGGGATGCCATCTCGAACCGGATACCGAAATCGGGTCTCCGGGTCGGTCGATACGAGCCAATCGCCGACCTCGCGCAGCGGGGCATGACTCACCGGACAGACCATGATGCTCAGAAGCTGCGGGTCGATAGGCATGAAACAAGAGTAACTGACCCGCGCCGTGCTCGTATGAGGCGGGGTGCGCGCCCACGCCGCAGTAGGCAGTAAGCAGTAATCGGCGATCCCAAGATCACGAACCGCAAGAAGCTGGGCCTCGAGTTCATTGGACGAACCGGTTGCCATCAAGAGGATCCGCCGGAAGTCGGTGTCGCTTCCTCTCCCCGCTCCTTCCGCGATGTTGGACGAGATTGACACAACGGCCTTCCTCATCTGGGTCGCCAATCCAAACCGCTCAGATCGGGGCAGTTCTTCAACCAGGGCATACGTATCGAGAACCAGCTGATGCGATAGCTGCTCTCTACAGCTCCACCGCTCTCAGCCGCTCAAACACTGCCTCCGCGTTCCGCAGGAACGCGGAGGTATCGAAGAGGTGATCGAGGGTGGTGCTCGATAGCTGTACTTCAGGATCGGCGTCGAGGAGGTCGCGGAGCTGCGTTCCCTCCTCCCAGGCCGTCATCGCATTGCGCTGCACGGTTCGATAGGCGGCGTCCCGGCTCAAACCGGATTCGACGAGGGCGAGGAGCACCCGCTGGCTGAAGACGAGCCCGCCGGTTGACTCGAGGTTGGCGGCCATGCGGTCGGCGTTTACGACCAGGCGATCGATGACGTCGGTCATCCTCGCGAGCGCAAAGTCGGCCACGATCGAGGCGTCTGGAAGCACGACCCGCTCGGCCGAGGAGTGGCTGATGTCCCGTTCATGCCACAGGGCGACGTTCTCTAGTCCGACCTGCGCATAGCCGCGCAGCAATCGGGCCAGCCCGGTGACGTTCTCTGAGCGAACCGGGTTGCGCTTGTGGGGCATGGCCGAGGAGCCCTTCTGACCTTCGGCGAATGCCTCCATGACTTCGCCGATCTCCGACCGCTGCAGGTTCCGGATCTCCGTCGCGAAGCGTTCCAGCGAAGCGCCGAGTAACGCCAGGGTGTTCAGGTACTCGGAGTGTCGGTCCCGGCTGATCACCTGGGTCGAGGCCGGCTCAACCTCGAGTCCGAGGCCGCGACAGACATGGTCTTCGACCGACGGCGGGACGTGGGCGTATGTCCCGACCGCTCCCGAAATCTTGCCGACGGCCACGGCGCGACGAGCGGCCTCGAGTCGCTGGTAGGTGCGCTCGAGCTCGAATGCCCAGGTTGCGAGCTTGAGGCCGAAACTGGTCGGCTCCGCCCAGATGCCGTGCGTGCGCCCCACCATGACCGTGGATTGGTGCTCAAAGGCGCGGCGCCGGACCACATCGAACAGTGTTCGGGTCCGACTGAGAAGCTGATCGCACGAGGCGGCCAGGATGGCGGCCTGAGCAGTATCGATCATGTCCGATGAGGTGAGCCCGTAGTGGACCCATTCCCCGCCTTCCGGGATCGATCCCGCCAGCAGATCGACGAACGCCGCCACATCATGGTGAGTGACAGCCTCTCGTTCCGCCATCGCGACCGGATCGACCGGCGGCGCCTCCCGGATGGCGTTCGCCACCTGGGCGGGCACCACGCCGAGCTTGGCCCAGCCTTCCGCGGCGAGGGCCTGGACTTCCTGGAACATCTCGAGGCGCCGGCCCTCGGACCAGACGAGCTTCATCTCCGGACGTGAGTAACGGTCGATCATCGGGTCAACGTTGCCTTGCGCTGGGGCCCAACCGAGACCATGGAAACCGGCACACCGGCGAGCTCCTCGACGCGGGCGATGTAGTCGAGGGCAGCCGGGGGAAGATCTTCGAACGATTCGGCGCCCGAGATGTCGATGCCCCAGCCGGGCAATTCCTCGTATACGGGCTCGCAGTTGTACAGCACACGGTGTTGGCGCGGCAACTCGTCGTATCGCTCGCCGTCGGCCTCGTAGGCGACGCAGATCTTGAGCGTTTCGAACTCGGAGAGGACGTCGATCTTGGTGAGGGCGATCTCGGTGAGTCCGTTGATGCGCGACGCGTAACGGAGTGCCACTGCGTCGAGCCACCCGCACCGCCGCCTGCGGCCGGTCACGGTTCCATACTCCCCACCGACCTCGATCATGGTTTCGCCGATCTCATCATCCAGTTCGGTAGGGAATGGGCCGCTCCCCACCCGTGAGATGTACGCCTTGGTCACGCCCACCACCTTGTCGATCGCAGTAGGACCCACGCCACTGCCGATGGTCGCTCCGCCTGCCGTCGGGTTGGAGGAGGTGACGAACGGATAGGTTCCGTGGTCGATGTCGAGGAGCGTTCCCTGGGCACCCTCGAAGAGCACCTCTTTCCCGGCCTCGAGCGCCTCCGATAGCAGGAGCGATGTGTCGGTCACATGCGACTCCAACTGCCGGCCGTATTCGAGATACTCCGCGGCGATGGCCTCGGCGTCCATCGGAAGCTGGTTGTAGAGCTTCACGAGCGTCTTGTTCTTTTCTTTGAGAGCGGCTTCGAGCTTGTCCCGGAAGATCTTCGGGTCAAAGAGGTCCTGCACCCGGATGCCGTGACGGGAGAACTTGTCGGTGTAGGCGGGGCCGATTCCCCGCTTGGTGGTTCCGATCTGACCCGAGCCGAGGAACCGTTCCTGCAGCGCGTCGATCTTGCGGTGGTACGGCATGATGAGATGGGCATTGGCCGAGAGGCGAACGAGCGATACGTCGACGTCACGGGCAGCCAGTGCTGCCATCTCTTCCAGAAGGACCTTCGGGTCCACCACGGTGCCGTTGCCGATGACTGGAGTAACCCCCGGGTTGAGGACCCCGCTGGGAATCAAGGTCAAGGCGAACCGCTCATCGCCGATGACAATGGTGTGACCAGCGTTGTTGCCACCCTGATATCTCGCGACCAAATCGACGTTCTCTGCGAAAACGTCGGTCACCTTTCCTTTGCCTTCGTCGCCCCACTGGGTTCCGACGATCACTGTGGCAGGCATATTGCGCTCCTTCCGGGAGGCATCGTACAGGAGCTTCGATTACCGCCGCCCGCGTGACTATCGTGACCGGGATTTCCTAGACCTTCGAGGACCTCAATCGTGAAAGAAACTACTCGCCGCGCTACCCATCGCCCGGATGCGACGGTCACGGTGCTGGCCGGCACGCCCGAGTCGGGCATCCTGACCGAGGTCATGCATTTCGAGACGTCCGCGGCGAATGAGTTCCTGGATTTGACCGACGCCGTTCGCGAGCACGTGACCCGCTCTGGGGTCCGCCACGGACAGGTCACGATCATGACGCCGCACACGACCACCGCCGTCGCAATCAACGAATCTGAGACCGGCTTCTTGAATGACTTCCGGCGGCTCATCAGCGAGGTAGTCCCCGTCGAGGGGTACTACGAGCACGATGACCACGAGATCCGTACCGAGAATCTCCAGGAAGACGAGTTCATCAACGGCCACGCCCACGTGCGCCAGATGCTTGTCGGCTCAACCAACGTCACCATTCCGGTCGTCGAGGGTGAACTCGTCATCGGACGCTGGCAGCGGGTTCTATTCGTTGAACTCGACCAACCGCGCGCCCGCCGCACGATCCTCCATACGCAGTAACTCCTGTCACTTCTCAGCCTTCGCTGCAGGCTCGGTCGCGTCAACGGCGGAGAAGGGCCGGTCTTCGCCCGGCTTGGCAGTTGCGATGCAATTGCTTAGCTGCCC
>SHLN01000037.1 GCA_004283105.1 Acidimicrobiia bacterium | reverse complement strand
GGTCGGGGTCGGTGAGGTCGACGGCGGTGAGGAGGTCGTCGCCGCCGTTGCCGCCGCCATTGTTAGCGACCAGGTAGGCGCCCTCACCGGCCGATACGGTCCAGGTGAAGATGTCGATGTCCTGCTCATTGGGGAATCCGTCGTCGGTCACCGTGATGGTCACCGGGTGGATACCGGATGAGTTCGGACCGAGCGCACCGGCAATGAGCCCAGTTCCCGGGTTGATCGAGATGCCCTCGGGGAGCCCGACTGCTGAATAGGTGAGTGTGTCGGCGGGGTCAGGGTCGGTCGCCTCTGCAGAGATTGACAGAAGAACTCCCTCAGAGTCTGCGCGATCCGGCAAGTCCTGGCCGAATGCGGGCGGCGAGTTGGGCGGGGGACCGTGATTGGAGTACCCGGGCGTCCACAGTTGCGCAGTCGGGGGACCATCCGCCGTCGAAAGGTAGCCGGCACACCGGCCGGCGGCGTCACCGCTCGTCGTGGGTTCCCAGCAGGCGCTGTCGTTGCCGTCCACGCCGTTGGGGGTGAGGCTGATCGATTGGCCGCGAGCGGTGACTGCGCCGTCATAAGCGGTCTGAAAGGAGTCATCCCATTCAGGTGGGGGCGAAGGAGACCCGGTACCCCAGGCGACGAAGTCCACCCGCAAGCCGCCGGCGTCGTGCAGCCAGATTGCGTCACCGTTGTCCCAGAAGTAGTTGGAGACCTCGCCTACTCCGTCCTGGAACGCCGCCTCTGGTGCGTCCCTGAGTCCGCCGGGGTCATGGGTCCCAAGCCACACAACCGCATATTCATCCGGCCCAAGAGATGCTCCCGGGGGAAAGGTGTAGAAAGCGGAGCTGGCACGGTTGTCGAAGCGCCATCCGGCAAGCGACACGGTCGCAGGTGTTGCATTGAACAACTCGACGAATTCCTCGTCGCCGGCGGGGGAATGATCGAACAACACCTCGTTGATGACGATGCCGCCTGCATACCCGGAAAGGTCGTTCTCGGCGGTGATGACCAGGTCGTCGATGTTGATGTGACTGTCGGAAGCCCCACCGTATTGCCGGAATCTGATGCGGGTGTCGGCGCTCAGGTGTCCGGCGAGCGGGTAAGAGAGATCCTCGACCACCCCGGGGTCGACAGACAGGTCCCATGTCTCGAGCGGGGTCCAATCGGTGCCGCCGTTGCCAGACACGGCCAGCTCGACCGTGCCGTGGCTCGTGATCTCAGTGTGGACGTGCCGGTCGATCGAGAACTCGAGGGTGGCAGCTGAGGCAAGACTGAGGTCGACCTCTCGCTCGATCGCGACCTCGGCCGGTCCACCCTTGCCGATGACGAGGCACGGGTCGGCGCCTCCGCCGGGACAGTGAACCTCAGTATCCGCGATGATGGCGCCAGACGCGGCCCCGTCGCCCTCACCCCACTCCAGCCAATCGGTCGCCCAGGACGCCGTCCCCGTCGAGCGGGAGAAGCTGAACTCGAAGTCGTCGCCATAGGTGTCGGTGGCGGCCAACGCCGGATCAGTCGGAATCGTCACCATCGAGATTGCCAGCGCGAATGCGATCGCCAACCGACCGCACCGCTGGGTACTCGAGGCGGTGTGAGCCGCCCTCATGCGACCTCGTCCGTGATCCCCTCAGCGTACGGGTCGCTCACAGGTGTACGCCGGGCCGCCGCGACATGCGGAGCGAGGCTGCCGATGACCTCGTTGGAGTGCTGGGCAGCCCCCGCGGCTGCTTCTGAGGCGGGGAGGGCGATGATGAAACGGCTCCAGCCTTCGGTGCGCTCGTAGCGGGCCGTCCCGCCCATCGTTTCGGCCAGGATCCGAACAACCGCCAGCCCAAGGCCAATCGATCCCACCGTCAGTGGATCCTCGCCCTCGTGGACGTACCGGGTGAAGAGGCGCACTTCCTTCTCGGCGGGCACGCCGGCTCCGTCGTCGGCAACCACGATCTCGGTGAAGTCGCCGCGCTGCTCGGTGGTGAGCTGGATCCGTTCGCCTCCGTAGCGCTCGGCGTTTGCCAACAGGTTGCGGACGATGTGCTGCAACCGGCCAGCGTCGCACCAGGCGACCCCGGCTACGTCGAAGGCAACCTCCCGGCTGGTCACATGCTGGACTCCGGTGGTCAGCTCGCTCGTGAGGTCGATGAGTCGGGGGGCAAGAGTGATGGTGCCTGCCTCATGCCGCGCCGAGGTGAGGAGGTCCTCGACCATACGGTGGAGCTCGGCGGACTGGTCGTTGATCATGGTGATCAACTCCATCGAATACTCGGGATCGATGAGACCCTCTTCGATGAGCAGTTCGGAGAATCCGTAGATGCTGGTGAGTGGCGTCCGCAGTTCGTGGGAGATGCTGGCGACGAACTCGTCCTTGGCTCGTACAAGGTCTCGCTCGGCATCGAGCCGGGCATCGAGCTGGACCTCGGCGAGGCGGAGCTGGTTCTTGGCGATGCGCCGGTAGGCGAGGATGGCGGTGGCCGGTATCAGGAACGCAATGACGAACGCGGCCAGGTTGGCAATGCGGGACATGAGATCGGTAGCCGCAGTAACGGAATCGGCGGCTCCGTCTCGGCGCTCCCTCGTCAGGTCCCGGAAGGCTTCGAAGTCGACCCTTCCCTGTCCGGCCAGGCGGGTTCCGGCGGCACCAACCGCACCGTTCTCCAACAGGTCAACCACGTCGTCGGCACTATCAATGGCGATCGAGGCTGATTCGCTCAGGTCTGCGTCGGAGCCGATCTCGTTGATGAGCGAGGTGGCCCTCTCTCGCAGCTCGCTGATCGAAAAGCGTGCCTCGGTGAGCGCTGCCTCACTGGTTGCGGCGTCTGCCACTCCGAGCAGCTCGTCTTCGGCCAGGAGAATTGCCTGGCCGAGCGACTTGACGGTGATGTCGTTTGCCCCGAGCGTTGCTTCGGCATAGTCCAGGACGAGGGCATCCTCGGCTACTTGCTGGGCGGCAAAGGAGTTCGAGAAGATGAGCGCCGCGATGACGAGAGCCATTCCGGCTGCGGCGACGGCTCCTCCGGCGGCGCGGCGAAAGGGACTCTCGTCGGTTGGCGTTTCGGTTGTGCGGGACACGAGGAACTCGCGGCTAGGGTCTCCCGCCGTTATCGGCCCAAGTCAATGAGATATTGACCGAATTTGCTCATTCCACAGCGCTAGGCAAGCGCCTCCAGCAGCTTGGGAATCACCTGGTGGAGGTCGCCGACGATGCCGAGATCTGCGACGTCGAAGATCGGCGCATCCGGATCCTTGTTGACGGCGATGATGGTGCCCGAATCCTTCATGCCGACGAGGTGCTGCATCGCCCCACTAATCCCGCAGGCGATGTAGATCGAGGGCTTGACGGTCTTGCCGGTCTGGCCCACTTGCTTGGAGTACGCCACCCATCCGGCGTCTACGACGGCGCGGGTCGCGCCTGTGGCTGCGCCCAGCTTGCCGGCCAACTGCTCGATCAACTCGAACTTGTCGGCGGCCCCGAGACCCCGCCCGCCGGAGACGACGATGTCGGCTTCTTCCAGCTTCGGGCCCTCGGACTCCTCAACGTGTACGGCGGTGATGACCGCCGCACCGGCGTGGCCGACATCCGGGAGCGTCACCTCGGTCACCGCCGGTGTGGTCTCGCCGCCGGGCTCGGCGGTGAAGGCCTTGGGCCTCCCGATCACCAGGGCCGGTGCGTCGGCCCGCACCGCCGTTTCGACCAGCTGCGTGCCGCCGAAGATTTCGGTGATCACAACCACCGAATCCCCGTCCAGACGGATATCACTGGCGTTCGAGACCACTGGCTTGCCGAGGCGGGCGCTCAGACGTCCGGCCACGTCGCGGTCGGTGTAGGTGAGCCCGAACAGCACAAGATCGGGTGACTCTGAGGCGATGAGGTCGGCCAGCGCGGCAGCGGCGCCGGCAGCCGGCAGCTTGTCTTCGCCTCCTGCAAGGCGGTAGACGGCTCCGGCGCCGTAGCGCCCGAGTTCTGCGATTGCGTCGTCGCTCTCACCGAGGAAGACGGCGGAGACGGAACCGAGCTCACGGGCCTTGGTCAGCAACTCGAGGCCGACCGGGGCGGGAGCCCCGTTTGCTTCTTCAACGAATACCCAGATGTTCACGTCACACCACCTTCAGTTCTTGGAGCTTGGCGACGATTTCGAGGTGGGCCTCGCCTTCGTCTTCGATCTTGGTGCCCGCTTCCCGGCCGGGGGCGTCTGCCACCGAGAGGATCTCCTGGCCGGACCCGGCCGGCGCAACTCCGAGATCTCCGAGTGAGAGCTGATCGACCGGCTTCGACTTGGCAGCCATGATCCCTTTGAACGTTGGGTACCGGGGCTCGACGACGCCGGCGGTGAGGGAGAGCAGCACGGGCGCGGGAGCCTCGACCTCATTGAATCCGCCTGCCGTCTGCTGTTCGATCTTGACGGTAGAACCGTCCAGGCTGACCTTGCGAGCGTACGTCAACGCCGGTACGCCGAGGAGTTCGGCCACTTGCTGGGGCACGATACCGCTGTATCCGTCGGTCGACTCGGTGCCACACAGGACGAGATCGAAGCCTTCCCGGGTGATCGCCGCCGCCAGAACCTGGGCCGTCTCGAGGGCGCCCGAGCCACGCAGAGCGTCGTCGGTGACGATCACCGCTTTGTCGGCTCCCATGGCGAGTGCCTGCCGGATCCCCTGCAGGTTGCCGGCCGGGCCCATCGAAACGAGTGTCACCGTGCCCTCAGAGGCCTCGGCCAGCTGCAGCGCCATCTCGACGCCATACCGATCGCCGTCGTCCATGACCTGTTCTTCAGGACGGACGAGGAAGTGGCTGTCGGGATCCAGCTCGCTCGGATTGGCCGGATCGGGGATCTGCTTGACGCAGACGACGATGTTCATACAGGTGCTCCTGGTCGGCAGTATCCAAAATCCTAGGACGGTGGCGGCCGGCGTCATTTTCCCCGCCGGGTACCGTGAAGGCGTGGCGCTCAGTTTCCCGCGTGACTGGCCCGATCGGGCTCCTCTCCTGGCCGTGTTCGCGGCCGCACTCGACGCTGTCGATCCTGAACAGGCGGTCCGGACCGAACTAGGGCAGCGGCCATTCGATGGGCCTCTGACGGTCATTGCTATCGGCAAGGCTGCGCCGGCCATGGCGCGCGGCGTCCCAGGAACGAACCGCGGCATCGTTGTGAGTGATCACGTCGAGGCCGTGCCCCCCGGGTTTGCGAGCTATCTGGGGAGCCACCCGATCCCGGATGAACGGAGCGAGGCGGCCGGCGCCGCCGTGCTGGCCGCGGTCGATGAGGCAAGCGGACCGATTCTGTTCCTCATATCCGGTGGGTCCTCGGCATTGTGTGAAGTCCCGGCGGCCGGGTTGTCCATTGGTGACGTAGCCGCCGTGACGTCCGTGTTGCTGAGGTCGGGCGCCGACATCACCGAGATGAACACGGTCCGCAAACACCTGTCATCCCTCAAGGGAGGTCGATTGGCCGAGCGGGCGGGGTCGTCTCCCACCCGGACACTCCTGATCTCCGATGTGGTCGGCGACAGTGTCGACACCATCGGCTCCGGTCCGACGGTGCCGGACCCGACGACGTTCGGTGACGCCGCCGAGATCCTCGAGCGTTACGGCGTGCGGGCACCGGCGACCGTGATCGAGTTCCTGACGGCCGGCGTCGAGAGCCGGCAGAGCGAGACTCCGAAATCTCCGGTTCCCGGCCATGAAGTCACCCTGATCGCCAACGCCGCGGTCGCTGCCGAGGCGGCCGTGCACGCGGCCGGGGACGAGGGCATTGCGGCCCGGATTGCGACCACCCGACTCGAAGGAGATGCTGAGACAGAGGCCGCCGGAGCCGTCGCCGCCGTTACAGACAGCGGAATGACGTTCTTTGCGGGAGAGACCACGGTTGAAGTGACCGGCGGCGGTGTGGGTGGGCGCAACCAGCACACCGCCCTGGCGGCAGCCCTGATTCTCGATGGCGGAGACGACGGTGTGCGGTTCGGCGCGCTTGCTACCGATGGCGTCGATGGGCCAACCGACGCGGCCGGTGCAGTGGTCGACGAAGGGTCAATACGCCGCGGGAGGGAAGCCGGCCTCGAACCGATCGCCTACTTCCACAACCACGCCTCGCACCCGTTCCTGGAAGCGAGCGGCGATCTCCTGCGAGTTGGGCCGAGCGGCACCAACGTCGGTGATCTCTGGGTGGTGTGGCGCCCCTAGGCCGCCGCCACCAGCCGTGGCAGCAGCTCGTGCAACAGTCGGGTGAACTTGTCGTGGGCCAGGCCGGCGACTTCCTTCACTTCGTCGTGGGACAGGGGGGTGGCCGAGATACCGGCGGCCAGGTTTGTGCAAAGAGAGATGCCCATGACCTTCGCCCCCATATGGCGTACCGCGATCGCTTCGGGAACCGTCGACATCCCGACGAGATCACCGCCCATCCGGCTCACCATCTGGATCTCAGCCGGGGATTCGTAGCTCGGGCCGGTCAGCCAGGCGTAGATACCCTCCTTCAGCTCAACCCCGCACTCGTCGCCGACGCCTTTGGTCAGTGTCCGGAGGTCTGAACTGTACAGATCGGTCAAATCGGGGAAGCGGGTGCCGAGCCGGTCGTCGTTGGTGCCCATGAGGGGGTTGGAGGCGGTCAAGTTCAGGTGGTCGCTGATGAGTACGAGGTCGCCGGGTGCGAAGTCCGGGTTCACTCCTCCGGCCGCGTTTGTGAGGACGACGATGCCGGCTCCGGCCATCACAGCCGTGCGCACGCCGGCCACCACCTTCTCGAGCGGCCACCCCTCGTAGTAGTGGACCCGGCCGGCGAACACGAGGGCAGCTCCATCGCCGACTTCGGCCGAATAGAGACTGCCGGCGTGGCCGGTCACCCGCGGAACGGGAAAGCCGGGGAGGTCCTCGTAGGGAATCTCGATGGCACCGGGAAGGGTGGCGGCGAAGTCGCTCAATCCGGATCCGAGCACGAGCGCGGCCTGGTGGGTCGCCCGGCCGGTACGCTCCGCGATGAGGGCGGCCGCGGCTTGTAGCTCTTGGTAGGTCATCGCACTTCTCCAATGATGAGTGGTTTTGGTTCCGGTGGCTCGTCGCCGATCGTCCAGGCGTCCTCGAGTATCTCCATGGCCGCACCGAGCTTGGCGCCTTCCCTCCACCCGATGCGGGCGAGTGGCTGACCTCGTTCGATCCGCTCGCCTTCCTTGGCGAATACCCAGATCCCGACGGCCGGATCGACCTCGTCTTCCTTGCGGAGCCGGCCACCACCCAGCTGGACGCCCGCCACGCCAATTCGGCGGGCATGGCACTCGGTGATATAGCCGTCGCGGGGCGCTTCCAACTCCACAAACTCAGGGGCCTGGGGGAGGAGCGAGAGATCTTCGAGCACCCGGGGATCGCCGTCCTGGGCCACGATCACTTCCTCGAATTTCTCGAGTGCCGAGCCTGAGGTAATGGTGGCTTCCAACATGGTGCGGGCCTCGGCGTTGTCGGCTGCCACACCACCGAGAACGAGCATCTCCTCACCGAGCCGATACGTCACCTCGGTGGCATCGGGTGGGGCATCGCCCTTCAGCATCTCTATGCATTCGGCGGTCTCGTTGGCATTGCCCACCGCGGTTCCAAGTGGCTCGTCCATGGCGGTGAGCAGGGCCATCACCTTCGTATCGTGGCGGGTCCCGATGCCGACCATTGTCTCGGCCAGCAGGCGGGCTTGCTCCTCGTCCTGCATGAAGGCACCCTTGCCGACTTTGACGTCGAGCACGAGCGCATCGATGTCCTCGGCGAGCTTCTTGGACATGATCGACGATGAGATGAGGGGAACCGATGGGACCGTTCCCGTCACGTCCCTGAGGGCATAGAGGCGCCGATCGGCAGGAACGAGCGTTTCGGTCTGGCCTCCCATCACCATGCCGATGGTCTTGAGGAGGTGATGGAACTCGCTCGGGTCCACCTGGGTGCGGAAGCCCGGGATGGCCTCGAGCTTATCGAGCGTGCCGCCGGTGTGCCCGAGGCCGCGGCCGCTCATCATCGGGACCGCCAGCCCACAGGCTGCCACCATCGGAGCGAGGGCGATCGACAGCTTGTCTCCCACCCCGCCGGTCGAGTGCTTGTCGACCTTCGTCATCGGAATGTCGGAGAAGTCGAGAGTGTCGCCCGAATGGAGCATCGACTCTGCCCAAACGGCGAGCTCGTCGCCGGTCAATCCATTGAGGAAGATGGCCATGAGCATGGCCGACATCTGATAGTCGGGAACTTCGTCGGCCGTGTAGGAGGTGATGAGCCAGCGGATTTCCTCGTCGCTCAGGGTGCCGCCGTCACGTTTGCGTTCGAGCAGTTCGACGACGGTCATGAGTGGTGATCGGTGATGTCGTGGAGGAACGACGTGCCGATCGGGAACGGATCGAGATCGAATCCGTCCGCGATGGTGGCAGCGACGTCGGTGTATTGCTCCCGCGCTCCGAGATTCACGCCGGCGGCGCCTCCGCTCCATACGAGTAACGGCACGTATTCCCTCGTGTGATCGGTGTCCCCGTCGGTCGGGTCGTTCCCATGATCGGCGGTGAAGATGAGCAGGTCGAGCGGAGTGAGCGCGTCGAGCAGGTGAGGCACGAACTCGTCGATGACGGCCAGTCCTGCTGCATACCCCTCCGGGTTCTCCCGGTGCCCGTACCGCATGTCCAGGTCGACGAGGTTGGTGAAGATGAGTCCCTGCTCAGTCTCGTTGATGGCGGCGACGGTGCGTTCGAGACCGTCCCGATCTCCCTCGGTGTGGACGGCGTCGGTGAGTCCGCGGCCGACGAACAGATCCTCGATCTTGCCTACCCCATAGGTCCTGAGGCCGGCGTCCTTCACCTTGTCGATGATGGTCGGGCCGTGCGGGGGCATCGCGAAGTCTTTCCGGTCATAGGTCCGGTGGAAGCTGCCGATCTCGCCGATGAACGGGCGGGCAATGACCCGGCCGATGCCGTAGTCGTCGCAGATGGTGCGGGCGATGCCGCAGACACGGTGAAGCTCGGGAACATCCGCCACGCTGTCGTGAGCGGCGATCTGGAGAACCGAGTCGGCCGAGGTGTAGAGGATCAGGGCGCCCGTCTCGAGATGCTCGGGCCCCAGGTCGTCGATGATGACGGTGCCGGAAGCGGCATAGTTGCCGATGTACTGGTAACCGGTCTCGGCGGTGAGTCGCTCAACCAGTTCGGCTGGGAATCCGGTGTCGGTGAAGGTGGCGTGCGGATGCTCGGTGACGAGTCCGGCGATCTCCCAATGGCCGGTGGTCGAGTCCTTGCCACCGGATGCTTCCCGCATGCGACCGAAGGCCATGGTCGGCTTCTCCGCCGGCGGCACGCCAAGGATGGCGGGATGGAGGTTGCCGAGCCCGGCCGCCTGGAAATTCGGCAGGCTCAGCCCACCGACTGCCTCCGAAACGTGACCGATCGTGTCGGCTCCCACGTCTCCGTAGTCGGCCGCATCGGGCGCCTCTCCGACGCCGCACGAATCCATGACAATGATGACTGCTCTGCGTATATCCATATGCGTGAGACTAGGGATTCGGACGGGCACCCTGCTGTGTCCTGACGTTCGCTTCCCGCCTTCCGCTGTCGGCTACCCGCTCAGACTCCTGCGGGAAGCGGGTCGCGGGTAGCGGGCAGCGGTCTCAGTACGTCCCGAAGAGCCGATCTCCCATGTCTCCCAGGCCGGGGACGATGTAGAAGTGGTCGTTGAGGCCCTCGTCGAGGCCGGCGGCCACGATGCGCACGTCCGGGTGGTCGTTGTTGATGCGCTTGACGCCTTCGGGAGCGGCCACGACGCAAATTGCGGTGATGTCGGTGGCGCCGCTGCCTTTCACCTTCTCGATCGCCCATGAAAGTGACCCGCCGGTGGCCAGCATCGGCTCGAGGATGAGGACCTGGGAGTCGGAGAGGTCGGGGATCTTGTAGTAGTACTCCTGCGGCAGGGCCGTTTCCTCGTCGCGGGCGACACCGGCATACCCGACCTTGACGTCGGGTAGTAGGTCGAGGACGGCGTCGAGCAAGCCCAGTCCGGCCCGCAGCACCGGCACCGCCACCATCTGGTGAGCGAGGCGGTAGCCGGGGGTGTCGGCCAGGGGAGTGGTAACGGTCCCTTCGGCCAGCGGCGTGCGTGCGGTCGCCTCGGTGAGGAGCAGGTAGCAGAGCCGTCGTGTCGTCTCTCGGAAGGACTCAGGCGCCGTGTCCTTGTCCCTGAGAATCGTCAAGTAGTGCCTGGCGAGCGGATGCTCGACAACGGTGATGTCCACTGGTGCCCCTTTTGCTCCGTGTGCGCTCAATCGTACCCGGGTGCACCAGACGCCCGCCAAAGCGAAAGGGGCCCCTGGTGGAGCCCCTCTCGTCGGACGTCCCCAGTCCGATTCACCCCTACATTCCACGGACCGGGACGGTTCTCACCGATTTCTGAAAGGATCTCGTGAGGTCGGGGCATGATCCTGGAATGTAGGGTCGAAAGCGCCACCAAAGGGAGGAACGGTGGGGAACGTCCCCAGTTCGGATGCTCGGTTCCGTCGTATGTACGAGGAGCACTATGCCGACATTCGCTCGTATTGCCTGCGTCGCCTCAGCGTCGAAGCGGCCAATGACGCCGCCGCCGAGATCTTCATCGTGGCATGGCGCAAGATCGATGAGGTCCCCCAGGGCGCTGAAGCTCGGCTGTGGTTGTTTGCGGTGGCCCGCAACACCGTGGCCCACCAGTACCGGAGCCGGTCGCAGACCAGTCGACTGCGGTCCAAGCTGGAGCAGACGGCGGTTCGTTCCCCTGCAGGGGCTTCGGCGGAAGACGTGGTCGTCCGTCGCAGCCAGGACCGGGCTGTGCTGGAAGCGCTCGGCCGAATGAAGCCCGACGACCAGGAATTGGTCCGGCTCAAGATGTGGGAGGAGCTGAGCCACGCCGAGATCGGCGAAGTGTTCGGTATCTCCGCCCATGCCGTTGACATGCGTATGCAGCGAGTTGGCAAGCGACTCGCTCGGCTGTTGTCGGCAACCAAAGGTGTTCGTCCCCAGGCGATTCCGGAAGGAGGTGAGCTGTGAATCAAGAACAAGCATTCGAAGCTGTAGCGCAGGCCAATCCGCTGCCGAGCGAATCAGCCGGTCCCGGTGGCTTCCTGTCGATGACGGCTCTCCTCGAACGAATCGACGAGAGGAGCACGGAAGTGCAAACGCAACAACGGAGAGATACGGGTGCGACCGCGCCACCATCGACCAAACGCCCTGGCTGGCTGGTTCCAGCCCTGGCCGGGGCCGCGGCTGTCATCGTGGCCATACTCGTAGTGGTGCTGGTGTTCACCGGCGACGACGGGCCCGATGCCATTGAGCCTGCGCCAACACCGACCACGCTGCCCCAGGCTGCCGTCCCGACTCCGCTGGAGGTGACGAACCTCTACAACGAGGCAACCGCCGCCGGAGATTGGGAAGCGCTGAGAGCCCTGTATGCGGACACGGCCGAGTTGGAGGTCAACTCGGTCGCCGGCGAGACGTTCGTCGAGAGAGTGTCGCTGGCCGACTACGTGCCACAGACCCCGTACGACTGGGATGGCGATGGATCAGTTGACGGGTTCGACGGACTCACCGACGACGCAGCACGCCAACATGCGATCGGGACGACCACCTTTGTGACGTGCTCGCAGGTCGACGATGTGACGGCTGCGTGTCAGGAGGTTTGGGAAGGATCGGCGTTGTCGGTCCGCGGAAACCCGCACAACAACTGGACGTTGACGATCATCGACGGTGTCATCACATTGCATGTAATCGAGGTCGTTCCCAGGCCAGACAATCCAATCGACTCGAATCTCGTAGCCGGCTACCGCACGTGGATCAACGACAACAAGCCGGAGCTCTCGATAGCGGAGCTATTTGAGGACATCAGCAGACTTGCGATCAGCCCGGACGCGGTCCCGGTCCATCGAGAGCTGATCGCCGAGTGGCAGGCGGAGCAGTAGGCGGGGCTACTGCTCACCTGACGTGAGAGGGCGACCGTTGTGGGGAGCGTCGCACCAGAAAGAGAGGGGCCCGGCATGTCCGGGCCCCTCCTCTGTCGACAACCCCCGTTGTCCAAACCGACCCTCGGTTCACTACGACATGTCCCTCCCGGCCGGTGATCTGACATTCTGAAAAGACCTGCGGAAAAGTGTCAGATCCGGCATCCGAACGGACATGTGTGTATGAATGAGACCTGATCGAACCCATGGGGAGGTGGGCGGTGACAGCAGAAGCGACGGTGGCGACGTTCGAGGCGATGTATGCCTCGCATGTGCGCGACATCCTCGCTTACTGTCTTCGTCGGACCTCCCATGCCGAAGCCCACGACGCAACGGCGGAGGTCTTCGCCGTCGCCTGGCGGCGTTTCGCCGACATGCCCGCCGATCCAGAGACGTTGCCGTGGCTCTTTGGCGTGGCCGCCAACGTGCTCAAGAACCAGGGCCGCTCCTCCCGCCGGGCCCGCAACCTGGCGGGCAAGATCGGGTCACACGCCGTCGATTTCCAGCCCGGGCCAGAAACCCAGCTGGTGCGGAGAGCCGAGTACGAAGAGGTCCATCGGGCCATCGACTCCCTCAAACCGAAGTACCGCGATGTACTGAAGCTGGTCGAGTGGGAGGAGGTTCCTCGCGAGCAGGTGGCCGAGATGCTCAGCGTCTCCCGGGCCACCATCGACCAGCGCATTCACCGCGCCTATCAACAGCTCGAACGACGTCTCAAGCACATGTCCTACACACAATCACAGGAAGGAGGCGACCATGACGCAGCAGCAGCTTCGTGAGCTGATCAAGGCCTCCAATCCGGTTTCGACTCCGGCTCGTTTGCTCCCGCACGACCGGGACGTCCGAACCCTTTTCGAAGAAGTCATGCACCGCACCGGCAACCCCCAGCCGTCCGCCGACCCTCTCGAGCAACCCGTCGAGAGGAGACGAAACATGCAAACCCAAGAAAAGCCGATCCAGATCGTTCGCGAGCAGGCGGCACCACGCCAGCGGCGTCGACTGATCCCGGCCCTGGCCGGTGCGATGGCCGTGCTGGTGATCGGGGCCGGGGTGTGGGGACTCACCCGCAACACAGAGCCCGACGCCGCGTTTGGCTCGCCGATCGAGGCGACGGACGTCTTCAACGCGGATGTTGTCACGGCGAACTGGGCCGGGGGTGGCGAGTACTACACAGCCGACGCGACCTTCCAATTCATCTTCGTGGATGGACAGAGCCCGGCGATCCGTTTTTCCGACGAGCTGCCCGAGTCGGCGGGCGTCCCGGATTGGGATGGTGACGGCACGGTCACAGAGCTGGATGGATTCATCGGGAACGGCGCCGATGTCTACGCCGGTGGCACAACAACCTTGCTCACGTGTTCCCAACTGGATGCCGTGACGGCCGTCTGCGATGAGGTACGAGAGGGTTTCGCTTTCAAGAATCCCGCCCACTCGGCCACCTGGACGTTCACCCTCGCTGATGGTCGTATCGACAGCATCGTGATCGAAATCATGGGCGAAGGCACCGACCCCGCGGCGCTGCGGACCTACGGCGCGTGGGTCGAGCAGAATCGCCCGGAGGTGGCCGGTGACTTGATCAACGAGTTCACCGGAGCTTGGAGATTGACGCCGGACACCATGGAGACCCATCGCCAGCTCGTCGCCGAGTGGGTAGCGCAGCGATAGGAATTGCCCCCGGCCCCCGATCTTTCGGTCGTCGATGCTGTCCCCCCGGGTATGTGCCCGGGGGGACTGCCGGTGGGGCGCATCGCGCACCGCGCATCGCTCACCGCGCCTTTACACTTCCCCCTCATGTTCGAAACCCTCACCAACCGGATGGGCGGCGTCTTTACGCGTTTGCGAGGCAAGGGCCGCTTGTCCGACTCAGATGTCGATGAGGCCTTACGCGAAGTGCGCCTGGCTCTGCTCGAAGCCGATGTCAACCTCAACGTCACAAAGGCCCTGATCGCCCGCATCCGGGAGCGGGCGGTCGGCGAAGAGGTTCACGGCAGCCTCACCCCCGGCCAGCAGGTCATCAAGATCGTCAATGAGGAGCTCATCGGGACGCTCGGTTCCGACGCCGTCGAACTGACCCGACCCAAGGCTCCACCGCTCCGCATTCTCATGGTCGGCCTGCAGGGCTCCGGTAAAACGACCTCGGCCGCCAAGCTCGCCAACCGGCTCAAGGAAGACGGCAAGCGCCCGATGCTGGTCGCCGCCGACCTCCAGCGTCCGGCCGCCATCGATCAGCTCGAGCAACTCGGTCGCCGCATCGATGTGCCGGTGTTCGTCGATCGGAAGGGCAAGCCGGCCCGGCTGGCCAAAGCAGCGCTCAAGGAGGCGACCAAGACCGGCGCCGACGTGCTCATCGTTGACACGGCAGGCCGGCTCCAGATCGATCAGGATCTCATGTCTGAGCTGGCGGCCGTCAGCAAGGCGGTCGATCCGGACGAAGTCCTTCTCGTCGTTGACGCCATGACCGGACAGGAAGCCGTCAATGTGGCCACCGGCTTCCTGGAGCGCGTCGAATTGAGCGGCGTCGTGCTCTCCAAGCTCGACGGCGATGCCCGCGGGGGAGCGGCCATCTCGGTCCGGGAAGTCACCGGTTGTCCGATCAAGTACGCCGGTATCGGGGAGGGGATCGGCGACTTCGAAGTGTTCCATCCAGACCGCATGGCAGGACGCATTCTCGGCATGGGCGATGTGATGACTCTCATCGAGAAGGCCGAGAAGACCTGGGACGAGCAAGAGGCGGAGCGGGCCGTCGAGAAGATGCGGGAAGCGACCTTCGATCTCGACGACTTCCTCGCACAGTTCCAGCAGATCAAGAAGATGGGGTCATTGTCGGATTTGGTTGGTATGATTCCCGGCGCTCCGGCCGCCCTCGGCAATGCCGAAATCGACGACCGGGACATGGCGCGAGTCGAGGCGATCATCCGCTCGATGACCCCCGAAGAGCGCCAGAACCCAAAGATCATCAAAGGCGGGCGGCGTCGCAGGATTGCCGCAGGCTCTGGGACAAATGCGCAAGCAGTGAATAGGCTGCTCAAGCAATTTGGTGAGAC
>SHLN01000036.1 GCA_004283105.1 Acidimicrobiia bacterium | reverse complement strand
CTGAGCTAAACGCCCGATCATGTGACCGTATCGAGCTGCGGAGCAGCTCGCAAGGAACGCCTTCGGCGTTCCCGCTCTCCCAACTGAGCTAAACGCCCCAACGGACCTGACCGTATCGAGCTGCGTTAGGAACCCGAAGGGTTCCCCAGTTCGCAAGGAACGCCTTCGGCGTTCCCGCTCTCCCAACTGAGCTAAACGCCCGATCATGTGACCGTATCGAGCTGCGGAGCAGCTCGCAAGGTTCCCCAGTTCGCAAGGGACCCGGAGGGTCAACGACAGGTTTTCGCGTTCTCGCTTACGCTGATTGGGCAGACGGAACATCGGGCGGGAATGTGCATCGGAAACGGGTAATCCTCTTCGGGCTGGTGGTGCTGGCGTCCGCGTGTTCCAATTCGGGTGCCGACACCACGGGTGCCACCCTCTTGACCACGTCGTTGGCGGCCACGACAACCACCACGACGACAACGGTTGTGCCACCCACCACCGTCACGACCGTGCCGCCTCGGACGACAACGACGACGACCGTGGCACCAACGACGACCACCGCACCGGCAAGGACCTCGACGACTACGGCCGTAACTGAGGTGGCCGCCGCCGGTGATGGCGATACGGCCGACACGCTCGTCGAGCTGCCCTTCACGGGCGCGGAGCCGGCGGTCACCCTTGCGGCGCTGCTCATCCTCATTGTGGGGATGTGGCTCGTACAACACTCGGGGATGTGGCAGCTGCGATTGGCGCGGCAAGAGGCCCGGTGGTGGCGGCGACCCGGAGCGCCGTCGGCCGACCCGCACGAAGGCCAACCATGGCCACCGAGTGCTCTCGTTGCCGTCACCGACGCGGATCGGCAGTTCCGCTACCTGGCGCGCACGCTCGCCGACCGATGGGGGGTGAGCTTCTTCGAAGGGGTCGATGCGTATGCCACCCGCTGGGTCCGCTCGGTGAGTCTCTCAGACGACAGCGACGGGTTCGCGGACGATGCGCTCGGCCAGTGGCAGGCCAACCTGATTCAAGAGCTCCGCCAGATCTACGACGAGAACTAGCGCCGGCTGCCACCTCGATCCCGGCTGCCGAACCTACTCTTCGAGCGTCAGGGCTCTGACGAGAACGAGGGTCCGACCCCAGCCCCAACCTTGCTCGATGCCGGGCTGGGCGATGAGGGAAACCTCGATGGTGGAGTCGCCGGAGCCTTGCGGGAGATCGAAGCTCGGCGCGTACCAGCGGTTCTCTGAACCAGCGTCGTCGTCAAAGATCACCGCTCCGTCGACGGCGACCTGGACCCGGATCCGACCGGTGAGGACACCGTGTCCGTTGATGGCCCGTAGCTCGACCCGTCCGGAGACATCGCTGCCAGACGTGTCGATGGTCCGCCAGATGGTGGCTTTGGCGCCGGCCGGAGGGTTGTTGTCACCGAACCGGAGCGGCAAGAACGGAGAGGCGGGGAGGGGGATGGTCTCACCGGCCTCGGTTGTGAAGTACCAATCGTCGCAGTTCTCACACGGCGGCGGTGGGCTCGCCTCCGTTCCGATCCCGGTGACCTCCCACGATCCGACGGAGGATCCGGCCGTGAGGTCCTGGATGGCGGCCCGTTCGGTGTGAACGTCCGAGTCGGACCGTTCGGGAACCGCGACCACGCGGTCGCCGAGCAAACTCGTGAACAGCTGGATCTGCCCGGGCGGAGTACTCAGCGCGATGGAATCGCCGGAATAGCTGTCGCCGATCCACCGGGCCGCCCCGATGAGGTCTTCGGGTGGGCTCCACTCCTCGACCTGTGGGTTGTTGCCGACCCGGATCACGAACACGATTCCGACCGCGAGGGCCAGTGTCGCAAACGTGCCCGCCCGTATGGCACTGGCCGGGACCCTCTGGCGGACGAGAACGACGATGCCACCGATCAGCGGCGCCAGCGCGACTGCGAACGCGAACATGAACCGCTCGGGCACCAACCCGCGGCCGTTGGTGACCAGGGAGCCCGCGTAGAAGAGGGCGAAGTGCAGCCCGGCGAGGCCGGCGAGCGCCCGGATGAGGGAGTGGGAGCGGAACATCCACACGGCCACGAGCGAGAGGATGAGGATGGCCGGTGCCGCTTGCGCGAGCGCGCTTGGGTAGTAGGTGGCGACCGGCCCGAGCGCCACCCGGTCGGCTGTGCCAGACACGATCGATGAGAAGTAGAGCGGATCGTCATGTCTGACTTGCCCGGCGATCAGCCAGATGCTCGGAAATATCCCCGGGAGAGCAAGGGCCGGCAACCTCCAACCGGTGAGCTTTCCCCGCCGCCAGAGGGTGAGGGCAGTGAGAAGGCACCATGCAGCCGCCAACCACCAGCCCTCATATCGTCCCGTCGTGGCCAGGAGTGCGGCCACGCTTCCGGCATAGAGGCTGACGGTGGTCCCGGAGGCAGTCCAGGAGACGAAGGCGGCCACGGTGGCTGCCACCGTGACGAAGTAGAGCGGCTCGCTCAATCCGGAAACAGACAAGACCAGGGCCCAGGGCGAGAAGACCAGCACCGAGGCGGCCGCGAGGGCTGCCCATCGGGATCGAAACAGCAGCCAGGCGCTCCACCCGGCCAGCGCCCCGGTCCCCATGACGGCACCCGTGTTCACGATGGCGGCGAGCGCCATGGGATTGGACGAGAACAGCGAGCCACTGGCCAGGAAGGTGAGGCCGAGCACCCACGACTGGAGCGGTACCCACAGCAGCGGGCCGGGCGGGAGGAAGTACGGGTCCTGCTCCCACAACAGCGCGAGCCGGACCCGATCGAAGTCGTCGGCGAACAGGGCGCTGAACCCCGGATCCCACGAGGCGACCGACCAACCGATACGGATGGCGACCACCGTGGCTACTGCCAACCAGAACAGGTGCCGGCCGGTCTCAGGACGGGGCCGCGAGGCATCTGTGCGCGATGGAAGGGGACTCGACGCCATTGCGCCAGCATACGGGAGGTCACCCCTGTGCCCCGGCCGCCCGGCGGTGGGCGTTTCGGAGCAGGTGTGCGGCCTCTAGGCTGGGCTCACGAGGAGGATGTGTGACACCAGAGAGCGGCGAGCGAACGAGACGGGGAATGATGAGCTTTGCGGCTGCGCTCGGTGCGGCAGTTGGGGCGGCCTATCTCGTCTTCCTCTGGCTCAACTGACAGACGAAGCCAGCATCGGGCAGACCGGTATCCTCCCGGCATGACTTCACTGTCCGGCGTATGGGCTGCCTCGCTCACGCCCGTCACCTCCGATCTTGCTCCCGATCCCGACCGTCTCGGTGACCACGTTGCCAGGCTTCTGGCCGACGGGTGTGACGGCATCGTGCTATTCGGGACGACCGGTGAGGCAACCTCCTTCTCGGTGGCGGAGCGAGTCGACCTTCTCGACCGGCTGGTCGCAGGAGGGGTCGAACCCGCCCGTGTGATCGTCGGCGTCGGCTGCGCGGCGGCTGTTGACACCGTGGCCCTGACCCGCGCTGCCGCCACACACGACGTAGCGGGGGTCCTCATGCTGCCGCCGTTCTATTACAAGGCCGTGACCGATGAGGACCTCATGGCCGCCTACCGATGGATCTTCGACCAGATCGGTCCGGAGGCCCCGCCCGTCCTGCTCTACAACATCCCGCAGGTCTCCGGTGTGAAGCTGAGCGCATCCCTGGCGGGACGATTGGCCAGCGAGTATCCAGACATCGTGAAGGGCCTCAAAGACAGCTCGGGCGACCTGGACAGCCTGCGCGGGTTCCTTGCAGCCATGCCGGGGACGGCCGTCTTCGCCGGGACCGAACTCCTGCTGGTGCCCGGCCTGGCCGAGGGGGCGGTCGGCACGATCAGTGCCGCCGCCAACATCAACGCAGGCCAGATCCGCACGGCCTTCGAGTCGCAAGCCGCCGCCGATGTCGACATCCTGCGGCAGACCAGGGCGGTCCTGGCCACCCGGTCCGTCATCCCTGCCCTCAAGGCGGTGGTGGCGCAACGGCGCAACGATCCCGGATGGGCGACCGTTCGGCCGCCGCTCCGCGCGCTGGCATCCGAGTCCGGCGCTGCCCTGGCAGCCGCCCTTCCCGTCGCATAGGCGGCGGTTCGATTAGAAACAGGGTTATGAAGGAAGCCGAATTCGTCACTGTGGGCATGTTCGCCGGCCGGCCTGAGGCCGAGGTGAGCCGGGCGCGTCTGGAATCGGAGGGCGTTGAGGCTCTCGTGCGATGTGACGATGCCGGTGGATACGAGCCCCAGCTAGGTCTCACCAACGGAGTCCGGCTCATGGTCCGTGCCCGGTATGTGGCGACGGCGCTCGGAATCCTCGAGCCGGTCGATGCCGTCGGCATCCACCGGTCTCGCCCATGGGTCACCTCGGTCGCTGCCTTGTTGGCGGGGATCCTCGTACTGCTCATGAGCATGCCGGCGCTCGTAACACTCGCCCGGGCCATGCCGTGATGACGATCGGCAGTCAACGGCGGGCCTCGCGCAGGGCGCGACGGGCACTCGACGAGCTCGATAGTGAGAGCCGGGCCCGGCTGCAGCGCCTGATCTCTGAGGCCCGGTTCGTCATCGTTCCAACGAGTGAGGCGATCAGCCTGGTCGAGTCGCGCCTGACACCCGGTACGGTGCCGCTGGGCGTCTCCGGCACCGCGGAGCTCGGGATCGACCAAACCGTGGCGGTTGCCGAGATACTGGCTGCCAAGGGCTTTGACGTGACTCCCCACCTGCCGGCGAGGCACATCAGCACGCCGGCTCATCTCGATGAGATCCTGCGCCGGCTTCGGAGGCGTTCCATCGACAGAGTGCTGGTGGTGGAGGGCCGTCGGGGTGGGCCCGGCGCCTTTCCGGATGCGGCCCGGCTGCTTGCGGCCATGCACGAGCACCCCGAGGTGCCCTCAGACATCGGAATTGCCGGGCACCCCGACGGGCACCCGGCCCATGACCCGGCGGAACTGACCGAACGGTTGCTCGAGCGCTCTCGCCTGGCCTCCTTCGTCTCGACCCGGGTCTCGCTCGACCCGGTTCGGCTGCTCGGTTGGCTCACCGAAATGCGCTTGCGCGGCCTCGAGCTTCCCATCGAGGCAGGAGTGCCCGGTGCGGTCCACCCGGAGCACCTCATCGCCGAAGACCCTGCGCTCGAGGGGCAGGTTCGAGGACGGGAGACTCAGAACGGCCCGACCCGATTCGTGATCGATCTCGCCGGCCATCCCGCGGTCGAGCGGCTCGGTCTGGCCTCCCTCCGGGTCGACACCTTGAACCACCTCCAGGCCACGGCCGACTGGCGCCAGCAGCTCTACGACCTGTCCCAGCGAGCCAGGAGCGCATGACCATGAGCGGCCTTTTTCGACGATTCCGGCGCTCCGGGAAATCTCCGTCTACTCCCATCGGTTCCAAGAAGGAGAGCTTCGGAGAGCTCGACCCGCTCGGTTCCCGGGCCCTGCTCAGTGTGATCCTCGCCCGGGGCGGTACCGGGCAGATCGAAGGCGACGTTGCCCTCATGGATGTCGGGGGAGTCTCGATGGCGGCTCGGGTCAGCTTCGCCGTCTCGCAGCTCGGGGATGTTCTGGTGGTCGGCCGTCCCGGCACGCTGGCGGGTGTCGCGGCCGTTCCCTTCTACCGGAAGGACTCCCACACGTCGCTCACCGGGCTCGTGACCGGTATGCGCGCCGCCCTCGATCTCTCATCTCCCGGCACCAAGCCCATGGTGCTCCTCGTCGGCGTGGATCAGCCATACGTCAGGGTCGAGACCCTCAGGTTCCTGCTCGCGTTTGCCGGTGCCGATGAGGCCGTGGTCCCTGTGGACGAGGCCGGGGCACGCCAGGTCACGTGCGCGGTGTATCCCAGTTCGTGGTTCGATCGGGCGGAACGCGCCGACGATGACGATCAATCGCTCGAGGCCTTTCTGGAGACCGTCAAGGTGCGCGAGATCGCGTCAGAGACGTGGAAGGGGTGGGGTGAGGATGGGCGGTCCTGGTTCCGGGTTGCCGCCGGTGAGAGTCTCGAGGAAGCCCGAAGGCGGTTCGACTCCTGACGGATGAGCCGGGCCGCAGAGGCGCCGTAGGCTTTTTGTATGGAACACAATCATCAAATCCAGGCAACGCTTCGTCCCCAGGTCCAGGCACTTCGCGAGCTCATACCCGACACGTGGGCGAGCTTCGCCGGACTCCACAAGAGCTCGTTGGCGGCGGGAGAGCTGGACACGTCCACCAAGGAGTTGATCGCCCTCGCCATCTCTGTGGTGGAGGGGTGTGACGGCTGCATCGCCGCACATGCCCGCGGGGCCGCCCGACATGGTGCAACCCGCCAGCAGGTGGCCGAGGCGCTCGGTGTGACGCTCCTCATGGACGGTGGACCGGCCTCCATCTACGCTCCCCGGGCCCTTGCCGCCTTTGACGAGTTTGCCGGCTGACCTCACCAGTATTTCTTCTCATGGGTGGGCATGAACTGCCGATGAATTGGCATGGCCAATTCGCATTCAGGGCCGATCGGCGGCTCGCGCGCACGCCGATCGCGTCGCGCGTTTCTCATCGTGACGGTGGTTGCCGTCATCGCCGTCGCGATCACCGCCGCCGTGTTTGCCTTCTCGCGCGGGACGCGGGCGGTCACCGAGAGCGCCCTTGCCCTCCATCAAGCCGACGACACGCTGCGGGTGGCCACGGTCGCCCGGTTCCAGCTGGGATTCAGCGTCCACCTGGAGGGACTCGATCGCGAGTTCGGCAGCGACTTCTCAGAGGTCAGCCGTCGGTCGATTGACGAGGCCGAGGCCGCTCTTGACCAGCTCGAAGTAGGCGTCGAAGATCTCGAGCGGCTGGGTGCCCCCCTCGAAGTGCGGCAGGCCGCCGCCGACTACGTCGCCGTTTCGACCGCGGTGCTGGTGGCTCTGGAGGCGGGGGACTCACTGGGAGCGCAACAACTCGTCGAATCCCGGTTGCCCGGAGCGTTTGAGGATCTGGCTGCGCTACTTGTTGCCGAGCGGGAGACGGAGTTGGAGGCCGTCAACAGCTCCGACCGATCGACGGCTACCTACGGGAACGTCACCCGATTCCTGCTGGCGGCGGTCATACCGCTCCTGATCATCATCCTCTACCGGGAGATCGTGCGCCGCCAACAGCGCCAGGCCGAGCTCGAGATCCGGCTCGATGCCGAGCGGCAGCTCAGCAAGGCGCGGGAAGACTTCATCGCCAATGCGTCACACGAGCTGCGGACACCCCTCACCAGCATCTACGGCATAGCTCAGCTGCTGCGGGAAGAGCCCGACATGCCGGTGACCGCCGACGAGATGATCGACATCATCAACTCGGAGGCCACCGACCTCAACCGCATGGTGGAGGACCTGTTGACCACGGCGCGCTTGGCGGCAGGCCAGCTCCGCTACGAGCCCGAGCATGTCGAGACGGAGGGAGAGGTCGAGAAGATCATCGGACCCTTCCAGCGGAACGGGGCCGACGTGACCGCCCAGGTCGAATCGGCCGTCGTCAACGTCGACCGCCTCCGCCAGCAGCAGGTGGTACGGAACCTGATATCCAACGCCACCAAGTACGGCGGCCCGCACATCCGTCTGCGGGGCCGGGTTGAGGGCCAGTGGTTTGTGTGGACGGTGGCCGACGACGGCGAGGGCGTGCCGGCCGAGTTGGAGGAGCGGCTCTTCCAGCGATTCATCCATCAGCACAGTTTTCAGCAGGCGGTGGCCGGTGGCGTCGGCCTCGGCCTCTCCATCGTCAAATCGCTGGCAGAGGGCATGGGCGGCTCCGTGTCGTATGAGAAGACACCGGAGGAGGTCCGCTTCATCGTCCGGGTGCCGCTGGCGGCCGAGCAACCCGACATCATCGAAACGGGGGGTTGGGTGACCGGGCCCATCGAGGGGGCCGCTTGAATCGACTGCGCGCGACGGCATGGTTCGATGGAGGGTCCAGGAACAGAATCTGGGCCCTGCTTGGCGCATATGCATTGGTCGCCCTCACCGTGGTCAGCGGAACCAGCAAGCAGCAGGCACTGGCCGCCACGTGGGCCACACAATCGACACCAACGACCGAACACCTGGAGGATGTCGACTTCCCGGTGAACGACCAGACCGGATGGGCCGTCGGCACCAACGCGACGGTGCTGCACACTTCCGACGGTGGAACTGTGTGGAGCGCGCAATCGGTCCCTACGGCGCAGGATCTCTTCGGCGTCGACTTCGTGGACAACCTCACCGGGTGGGCGGTCGGATCAAACGGCACGGTTCTCAAGAGCACCGATGGGGGTGGAAGTTGGGTTGCCCAAACCTCGCCACTGTCGGTGCTCCTCAACAGCGTGCATTTCCCGGCAGATGCCAGCACCGGATACGCAGTGGGTGGCAATGGCACCATCCTCAAGACGACCGACGGTGGTACCAACTGGGTGGCTCAGTCGACTCCAACCACGAGTGAGTTGACCCGGGTCTACTTCCCACTCGATGCCACCACCGGCTACGTAGTCGCACAAGGCGGAACGATCCTCAAGACGGCAAACGGCGGGTCAACCTGGGTTAGCCAGCCGAATCCCACCGGCCAGAATCTCACGGGAGTCCACTTCCCGGTCGATACCGCGACAGGTTGGGTGTCGGGGAGGGGTCCCACGATTCTGCGCACCATTGACGGCGGCGCCAACTGGACCTCGCAAACGAGTCCGGTGGCGGAGCAGCTGAACGACCTCTACATGTTCGACACTCTCAACGGCGTGATCGTTGGGAACAATGGCACGATCCTCGAAACAACCGACGGGGGCGCCAACTGGACGTCGGATGGACCCGTGACCGGCGACCATCTCAACTCCGTGCACTGGCCCACCGCCTCGACCGGCTTTGCCGTCGGGAACACCGGAACAATCGTCAGGGCGACCGGCGATGTTTCGGTGAGCGGAACCATCTTCGAGGACATCGCGGGCGACGCGTTGTCGGCGGGGAGTATCGGCGACGCCGCCAACCCGGCGGCTGCGGGGGTCACCGTGCACCTGTACCGGGACGACGGTGACGGTGTTCCCGACGCTGCGGACACCTCGCTCGGGAGCGACATCACCGACGCGTCCGGGGCGTACTCGTTCTCCGCCCTCGATGCCGGAGAGAGCTACTGGGTCGTGGCCGACTCTTCCACGGTGCCGGCCGCCGGGGGGTACAACTCCATCTACGGTGCCGCCGACGCAGTACCTGAGCAGACGTACGGGCCGGCCGGGTCGCTGTGCGCCAATCCCGCCGCCTGGAGCACTACGACGTCCAGCGGCGCCACCGGGCCCTGCTACGGCGGTCGGGAGGTGTCGACAGCCGGCACGTCCGGCAGCGACAACCTCGGTACCTGGTATAGCGGTTCCGAACACCTCGCCCTCATCGACCTTTCCAGCGGCTCGATCTCAAACGCCGACTTCGGATTCAGCTTCAACGTCGTCGTCGGGCGGAACAGCGGCGTCGGCGGCTCGGCCGAACAAGGCTCATTCGATCGCTTCCTCCAGAATGCCAACGCGATTGCCGGTGCAAACCCGATGCACTTCGTCCCGTCCGGACCGACGAACGCCGCCGCCGTGGGAGCAGACTGGTGGCTGCTGGCTCCCTCCGGTGCGCTCACCCCGATCAACGATGCAGATACCGCGGTGGACGGGACGGCCTTCAACAACACCGGTGCGGTCCGGAATGACAACCCCGGAGCAGTTGGGACGGGTGGGACCGTGGGGGTTGACGCCATCGCGCTCGCCCAGGTTGCGGGAAGCGAACTTCAGATCGATGGTCAGGGTCTCGTGGTCGCCGATGACGGTGTCGCCGGACTCGTGCCTCACCGGGCCACCATTCGAGCGCTGAGCATCACCGAAGCCGGTGCGCAGGCCATTCGGGTGAATGCCATCGATCAGGCGACCCCGGTGGCGGAAGACATCGTGCTCGAGGACCTCATCATCGGCATGCCGCCGGTATGGCAACCCCAGACCCTGCCGACAGGTACCTCAGCGGGCATCCACCTCAATGCCACCAACCGGGCAGTACTTCGTGACAGCTTCATCGGTTGGACGAACGGCCGCACTCTCAACGTGGAAACCTCGACGAACGCGACCATCACCGGTTCCGAGTTCCGGGACACCAGCGAGGACGTGATCGACATCTACGAAAGCTCGAGCGGCACCCTGTTCGAGGGTAACCGCGTGAGCGGCGGACTGAACTGGGCGATCGATATCACGGTGAGCAGCAACACCACACTGCGCAACAACACCATCGACTCGGCCGGCGACGGCATTGGTCAGACCGGTGGAGTTCGGCTTTATGGGCCCGGGTCGACGATTGACCGGAACATCTTCTCCAACAACGCCGGACCCGCCATCGCAATCGCCGGAACAATGACGTCTCCCGCCCGACCGGTCGGTGAAGCGGTCATCACGGGCAACCATTTTGTCAACAACGACGGACTGTCGATCGATTTGCAGCCGGCCAGCGACGACAACCTCCTCTCAGGGGACGGCATCACCCCCAACGATGGGGGTGGGTTGGATGCGACCCACGGCAACCGGGAGCTCGACTTCCCCGTCATTTCCGGCGCCAACCTGAGCGGCGCCACGACCACTGTCACCGGGACGGCATGCAGTGGGTGCACCGTGGAGATCTATCGGGCCGTCGGCGGGACCGGCGATGACGATCCGCCCGGGTCGGGCACCAACTACCACGGGGAGGGGGTGGCCTATCTCGGAAGCGGAGTGGCCACCGGCGGCGCCTTCAGCATCGACGTGACCGGTCTCGCGGACGGCGAGGCGGTCTCTGCGACCGCCACCGACACCGGCCCTGGTGTCACATCCGAGTTCGCTCTCAACGAAACCGTTGTTGGTCTCGTTGCGGAAGTGTCCGGTACCGTCTTCGAGGACATCGCCGGGGACGTGCTGGCCGGCGCACAGACGATCGGCGATGTCTCGAATCCAGGCGTTCCCGGCGTCGCCGTCACGCTGTGGAAGGACAACGCGTCGGTCGGCCTTGCCGACGCCGGTGACACCATCCATGTTCAAGGCGGGCTCACCAATCCGGCTACGACCGATGCCAACGGCGATTACTCGTTCGCCAATCTCCCGGGCGGTGACTACTACGTTGTCGTGGACTCCAGGACGATCGCCCCGACGGCCGGGCTCAGGTCGGGACATACCGTTGATGAGACCTGGGCCGAACAGACCTGGGCCCCTGAGTACGGGTATGCCCGGTTTGGCCCGACGTCGAAGTCGTGGAGCAACTGGGCAAAGCCCTTCTATGGCGGAGCAAACGATCAGGGCCAGTGGTACGCCGAATCTGATGATGCCTCCGACGTCGAAACCGCCGAGCACTTCTCCGGCGTGACCCTGGCGGCCGGTGAGGTCCGGACGGGTGTCGACTTCGGCTTCAGTTTCAACGTCGTGACCAATGTCCTCGGCGGCGATTCCGCCGACCACGACATGGGGGCGGCCCGAACGGTGCAAGGGTCGCTTCGCCAGTTCCTGCAGAATGCGAATGCCATCGCCGGGAGCAACGCCATGCGGTTCGTTCCCGTGTTGCCTCCCAATGACACCTCCTGGTGGGAGGTGCTCGTGACCGACGCCCTCCCGGCCATCGATGATGAGTACACCAACATCGACGGCACCGCCTACGACGACGTGGACGGTGTCGCCGTGCTCGATACCAATCCCGGATACCTCGGAAGCAACGCCGCCGGGGGGCTGACGGTGGGCACCGACGGATTGGCCCTCGAGCAGATAGAGCGTCCCGAACTAGAGATTCAGGGGGATCAGACCGCAGCCCTGCCGCCTCAGCTCGGGCTCGAGATCCTCGCAAGCCACACCACCGTCCGGGAGCTGGCACTGCTCGGCTTCGGTGACACGCTCACTGCCGGACTCGACTCGGATATCCGGGTCGGCCCGTCGGTCGCTCCGCTCGAGGGAATCGTCCTCGACCGCCTCGTCATCGGATCGGCCCCCGACACCTTTGCCGATCCCGGGGTAGGCACCCGCTCTCAAGGAACCGGAATCCGCGTCTCAGACGCAGTCTCGGGTGGCGGGCTTCTCGACAACGTCATCACCGACAACCTTGTCGGTTTTGTCCGCAGCACTGGAGTGCTCGTCAACAACGACACCGGGGGCTGGATTGTGTCCGGCAACGAGATCCGCAATGCGGGAACCGTCCCCTTCTCGGGGCGCCCCGACGGCTTGTCGGTGGAGGGGGGCGGAAGCACCAGCCACGCCATCATCGGCAACCTCATCGCCGGATCGTCCAGAGTGGGAGTCGAGACCTGGAGGAGCGACGGCGGACACTCCATTGTCAACAACGATATCCTCGCGAGCTCTGTTGGAGTGGCCGACGAGACCGCCGGGGTCCGACTGGCCGGAACCGGCAACCTCGTTGAGAAGAACCGCATTAGCGGCGGCGACGGTCCCGGCATCATCGTCATCGGTGAGAACACGGCTTCTCCGCACACGGCGTCGGTCGACAATCGCATCTCCCAGAACGAGTTTGGAACGAACACCGGCCTCGCCATCGACCTCGTGGCAGCAACCACCGTCGGCGCTTCTCATAGCACCGGTGACGGACTCACGCTCACGCCCGGAACCGACCCGGGGACCGGCAACAACGGCCTCGATGCGCCGGCTATCTCGTCGGCCACGTCCGCCTCGGTCTCCGGTACCGCGTGCGCATCCTGCCGGGTCGAGCTGTACCGGGCGGTGTCGGGTGTCGGAGACGGCGGGTACGGCGAGGGGGTGGAGTACCTCGGGTTTGCTACCGCCGACGGCGCCGGTGATTGGACGCTGTCGGGCGTTACCGGTGCATTGCTCGGCCAGGATGTTGCGGCCCTTGCCATTGACGGCTCGAACGACACGTCCGAGTTTGGGGCCAACGTGACCGTGGTACCCGCTCGGACCATCACCGGCACCGTCTTCGAGGACGTCGTCGGGGACGCCCTGGCGGTCGGTGCGCTCGCAGACGCGGACAACCCGGCTGTCCCGGGAGTGACTGTCTCTCTCTATCGTGATGGAGGCGATGGCATCCCCGATGGCGGGGACGACGGCGCACCGATTGCCACCACCGCGACCAATGCTTCGGGCCAGTTCACCTTCGGATCGTTGCCGTCCGACCTCTATTGGGTGACGATCGACTCCCTCGGTGTAGCGCCTTCAGCGGGACTCCAGAACCCGACGCCCCAGGCCGGCCTGATCACCGTCACCGGAACCGACGACACCTGGGCCGAGCAAACCTACGGTCCCGTCGGAGCAGTGGCCGAGTCGGGAGCGTCGTACACGTACGCACCAGGCGCGGGACCCTTCTACGGCGGAAAGACCCCGACCGGGGCGGACGGGCCCGGCTTGGGAGGGTCAGAGCACATTGCCCGGGTCGACTTCCCGGGTGGCGCCACCGGTACCGACATCGACTTCGGGTTCTCATTCCAGGTGGTCACCAACCTCGAAGCCGGCGACAGCACCGATGTCGGTGTCGACGACCGCGTCTACCAGGGATCATTCCGTCAGTTCCAGCGCAACGCAGGTGCCATCATCGGGCGCAACGACATGCGCTTCGTTCCAGTCGTCCCTACCAATGGCACCAACGGTGTCGACACGTGGTGGATTCTCGACGTCAGCGACCGGTTGATGCTCAACTACGACGCCTTCACCATTCTCGACGGCACTGCCTACGACGCCGGCAACCCCCTCTTGGTTCTCGACACCAACACGGCCTCCGTCGGCACCGGCAACGGAACCGGAGTGCTGGGTGCCATCACCACACCGACGCTCAACCCCGAGCTGGAGCTCCGTGGAGACGGGGTCGTGCAAACGGGACTGTCGATGGATCCGGGTGCACACAACTCGGTGATCCGCAACTTTGCCGTCACAGGGTTCCCTACCTACGGCATCATTGTCACCGGACCTGCTGCCACCCCGATCGACAATGCTCTGGTCGAGCGAAACGTCTTCGGTACCGCCGCCGGAGCGATGGCCGACAGTCCCGCCACCAAGCTCGGCAACTTCGGCATCTCCCTCCAGCAGACCACCAACAGCCAGGCGAGCAACAACGTGATTGCCTATGTCGGCGGGACCGGTATCCGCACCATTTCAAGCGCCGACGCCTGGATCCACCGCAATGAGATTCTCCAGGCCGATGTGTACGGCATCTACACGAGCGAGGCGTTCGGCACCGATGCCGGCCGTCAGACCATCAGCAACAACGACATTGTCGCCTCCGGCTACACCGGGGTGTCGCTCAACGACAGCTGGGGTGGCCACACCATTACCTCCAACACCATCTCAGGCAGCGGTCGGCTGACGTCCGTCAATGAGGTCGGTATTCGCGTCGGTCCGAGCAACAATCTGATCGTGCTCAACCGCATAGCCGGCAACGGGGGGTCCGGAGTGACCGTGGCGGGCGGAGCGACGCCGTCGATCGGTAATGAGATCACCCAGAACCGGTTCGGAGGCAATGGTCTGATTGCCATCGATCTCATCCCCTCGGGCGGAAGCTCCTGGGCCGGCGAAGGTATCACCCCCAATGACGGAGCGACAAACCCGACTTCAGGCAACCTCGAGCTCGACTTCCCGGTCATCGACTTCGTCGACGCCGCCACCGGCACGGTGAGCGGTACCGCCTGCGCTGCGTGCGATGTCGAGCTCTACGTTGCGGTAGCCGACGGTGACGCTTCCGACGACGATGGGAGCGGGCGCGGGCACGGCGAAGGCATCACCTTCCTCGTTCGCATCCCCCAGGATGGGTCTCCGGCCTGGTCGACCACGGGCCTCTCGTTCTTGACAAGCGACGCCATCTCCGCCATCGCCATCGACGGCGGGGGCAACACGTCCGAGTTCTCGAGGAATGCGGCCACCAATGTCGCTCCAACTCTGGACCCGGTGGGGGATCAGTCGACAGATGAGCTTGTCAACCTGTCGTTTGCGGCGACGGCATCCGACACGAACGCTGGGGACACCCTCACGTTCTCGTTGAGTGGTGAGCCGGTTGGTGCGTCGATTACTGCGGGTGGTGTGTTCAGCTGGACGCCGACTGAAGCGCAGGGTCCTGGTTCGTATTCGTTTGATGTGGTGGTGAGCGATGATGGTAA
>SHLN01000233.1 GCA_004283105.1 Acidimicrobiia bacterium | reverse complement strand
CTCCCGGATACTTCGAGCTCTGCTGCACCCCGTCGAAAGCGATCTCGACCACCTGTTCGGGTCGGACGAACACGATGTGGCCCTCCCGGTGAGTCTCGAGAGCGAGGAAACGTTCGGTTTGCCAGGCGAGCAGCTCGTCGGTGAGGCCCTTGAACGTCTTGCCGAGCATGACAAAGCCGCCGGCGGGATCGCGGGCTCCGAGGTGCAGGTTGGAGAGCCAGCCCTGTCTGCGGCCTGACCCCCACTCCACACCCAGCACCACGAGGTCCAGTGTGTGGACCGGCTTGACCTTGATCCACCCGGAGCCTCGACGACCCGCCTCATAGGGCGCGTCGAGTGCCTTCACCACCACCCCTTCATGTCCGTCGGCCAGCGCTCGATCGAAGAATGCCTGCGCGTCGGCCGGATCCGCCGGCTCGAGCCGCGGCGCCAGCAGACCATCGCCGGCCACTCCTGCCAGCGCGGCCGCCCGGACCGATGCTGGCTCGTCGATGAGGTCGCGCCCGTCGAGGTGGAGGCAGTCGAAGAAGAGCCCAACGAGAGGAACCTCGTGCCGGATCCGATCCACTTCGAGCTGGCGCCCGAAGCGGCTCATGGTGACCTGGAACGGCCGGGGCCGGCCCGCTCCGTCGAGGGCGATTGCTTCGCCGTCGAGAATGGTCGAGTCGACCTCGAGTGCCGCCACCGCCTCCACCACTTCCGGGATCCACTCGGTGATGTCGCGCAGATTGCGTGTGTACACCCGGATCGTGTCGGCCGCGCGATGGACCTGGATGCGGGCCCCGTCGATCTTGTACTCAACGGCCGCCGGGCCGGTCTTCTCGAAGGCTGCCGGCACATCGGCTGCCGACTGCGCCAGCATCGGCTGGAGCGGAGAGAACAACTCGAGGGTGAACTCTGACAGTCCCGCTGCTCCATCGGCGAGCGCCCTGCGGCCGACCGCGGCCAGATCGCTGCTCACCATTGCCGCTTTCCGCACGAGGCCAACCGGTACGTCGGCCGCCCGGGCGATCGCCTCCTCCATGATCCCGGTCGAGGCTCCCTGCCGGAGCTCGCCGAGGATGAGGGCGCGGATGAAGGCTTGTTCCGGCCCGGTGGCGGATGCCATGAGACCCGTGAGGCGGCTGCGCCGCGCCGCTTGCGACCCTGGACCGGCGACTCCGGCCAGAGCAGTAAACGCTTCGTCGACGACTTCGATGGTCAGCGTGGGGCTTTCAGCAGGGTCTGGGTCGACGTCGTAGGCGAGCGAGTACCCGATACCGATCTTGCCTTGTGGCAGCTCTCCACTCAAATAGGCGATCACCAACGAGATCTCACCCGGTGCCGATCCGCTCAGGAGACCGGCGATCGAGGCAGTTTTGGCCAACCGTGACCGGGTTGCCCGGATCGTGGTTGAGGCCTCCACAACGTCATACAGGAGCATCCCCGCATTCTTCCATCGAAATTCGCGTAGGCTCGCATCCAGCATCGGCAATGGGAGGTACGCGTGTCGCGTCACAAAGACGGCAAGATCGAACTGCTGCGGGGAGTTCCGCTGTTCGCCAATCTCGACGAGGGTGAGCTCGAGCAGGTCGGCCGACATGCCGATGAGATCTCGGTTCCGTCCGGGCAGGTGCTCGTCACCCAGGACACTGCCGGCAACTCGTTCTATGTGATCGTCGAGGGGGCGGCCGACGTGGTTCGGGACGGCACGAAGCTGGCCGATCTGGGTGCTGGCGACTTTCTCGGCGAGATGGCCCTGCTGGAGGATCTGCCGCGGTCGGCCACCGTGACCACGACGGCTCCAACCCGGGTGCTGGAGATGCATCGACGGGACTTCAGTAGCGTGCTCGACGAGGCGCCCCATCTGGCACGCAAGATGCTGGCCACCATGGCCCATCGGCTCCGGCATGCCGACGAGCAGCTCGTAACCTGACCGACAGCAACCGGGCCGCTCTACCATGACCGGGTCATGACCATCGAGCGCCGCCATACCCGCCAACTCAGCGTTGGGTCCGTCCCCGTCGGGGGTGATGCCCCTGTCACCGTTCAGTCGATGACGACGACCAAGACGCACGATGTCGACGAGACCCTCGCCCAGGTCTATGCGTTGAGCGGCGCCGGGGCCGACATCGTTCGGATCACCTGCAACACGGTCGAGGCAGCCGAGGGACTGGCTGAGATCGTCCCTCGCTCGCCCGTGCCGATCATTGCCGACATCCACTTCCAGTACCGGCTTGCGCTCGCCGCTCTCGAGGCGGGCGTCGACGGGCTCCGGTTGAATCCGGGGAACATCCGCAAACCCGAACACATCCGGGCCGTAGCCCGGGAGGCCAAGGACCGGTCGATTCCGATTCGGGTGGGCGTGAACGGTGGCTCGCTCGACAAGGATCTGCTCGAGAAGTACGGCTCGGCCGTGCCGGAGGCGCTTGTTGAGTCGGCGCTCTACGAGATCGGTCTGCTCGAGGACGAGGGGTTCGACCAGATCAAGATCTCTGTCAAACACTCGAACGTGCCCAACATGGTCGCCTCGTACCGGTTGTTGTCCGAGAAGGTCGACTACCCGCTCCATCTCGGGGTGACTGAGGCGGGGCCGCCGCCGGGAGGTCTCATCAAGTCGGTGGCCGGCATTGCCTCGCTCCTGCTGGACGGGATCGGCGACACCATCAGGTTCTCACTCACGACCGACCCCGTCGAGGAAGCCCAGGCCGGGCGCAAGCTGCTCGAATACCTCGGCCTGCGCGAGCGAAAGGGACTCGACCTCATTGCCTGCCCCTCCTGTGGGCGGGCCGAGGTGGATGTTGTTCAGGTTGCCAAGGACGCGCAAGAAGCGCTGGAGGCTGCCAACCTCCCGATCCAGGTGGCGGTCATGGGATGCGTTGTGAACGGTCCGGGAGAGGCTCGCGAGGCCGACATTGGTATTGCGGCCGGCCGGGGCCGGGGCCACTTGTTCATCAAGGGCCAGGTCGTGCGGGTCGTGCCGGAAGACGAGATGGTGGAGGCGCTGCTCGACGAAGCCCAGAAACTCGTCGACGAGGGAGTCGAGGCACGCCTCGCCGCCGCCGAAGCCGGCGCCGACGAGGAAGCTCAGAAGGAGGCCGCCCTGCTGCGCGAGTTGCAGGGGGATGCCAACCAGTCCGCCGCCCGGCGAGCGGCCGTTGCACAGGTGGTGTCCGGAGAGGAATAGAAGAACCCCGCCCTGAGGCGGGGTTCCGTCGAATGGTCTTCCTTTCTCAGATCCCGACAGGGTGATGGAGGTAGTGGCGCCGTGTTGCCACAAAGGTGATCCCGGCGCCCAGGAGCAGGGCGATGACGGCCGAGCCGCTCATTGCCACCCACTCGTCGGCGCTCCATCCTCCCTCGCTCGCCGTTTGCGGGTTGGGAGAGATGAGCCCCTCCTCGATTCCGATCGTTCCCTCCGGATTCACGATGGCCGGCTCCTCGATGCCGGAGGCCGGGGCGATCACCGATGGCTCCTCGGCACCAGGTGCGATGTCGGGCTCAACGGCGGGGGGACGTTCATCGTCGCGGGGGATGATCTCGCCGTCTTCGATGATCTCCTCTCCGACAGGTGCTTCGACGTCGGTCACTATGGGTTCGTCGGCCAGTGCCGCACTCGAGATGCCGAGCATCATGGCGAGCACGATTCCCAGCAAGAGGAGTGGGCGGGCCTTCAACAGCATGTTCATGGCATACCTCACTTGTGCGGTGTACGACAGTGAGACGTATCGCGAGGCGGGAGGGGTTTCCGAAACAGCGGATCAGTCGCTCGTCGCTCGTCGCTCGTCGCTCGTCCCTCGTCCCTCGTCCCTCGTCCCTCGTCCCTACAGGCCGACAGCTGCTGCGACGACTCCGAGACTTGTCAGCATGATCAGAACCTGGACGATGCCGCGTGACGCCGGTGAGGCGGTCTTGGCGGTGAGTTGATGAAAGACCGCGAGGCCGGCGGCGATGCCGACGAGGGTGAGCTTGATGAAGAGGGCTACTGCATAGCCGGTGTCGTCGGTGAGAGAAACGTTCGACCGGCTGAGCAGAGTGACGCCGGTGACGATTGCGACGGCCATTGCCGTCCACGAGAGCTTTCCGAACTGCTGCGCCATGGCTTTGAGGACCGGCCGATCGGCGCCGGCCCGCCGCACCGACATGACGAGGGCACCAAGCGTGATGAGCCCACCAACCCAC
>SHLN01000232.1 GCA_004283105.1 Acidimicrobiia bacterium | reverse complement strand
CTCCAAGACAGAAGGAGGGCCGGCTCTTGGTGGGCCGGCCCTCTTTCTGGAGGAGGAGGTTGATTGAGTGACGATCAACACTTCCTACATCGGTGCTTCCACGAGAACCTACGGAAGCAATGAGCGAGGTTCCGAGGTAACTAGTTACTGACCAGCTGTGAGCTACGAGCTGTGAGCTATGGGCCAGAAGAGGAGCGGTCGGCCAGATCTGCGGGCGGAGCGGGACGCGGGAAGCGGGTAGCTACCGGTTTTCCAGCCACTCCTCGAATGCGAGCGCGACCGGGGTGAAGTTCACGGCCCGGAATCGTTCGGAATACTCCTCAAAAAGTTCAGGATCGGGGTCAACGGCCATACCCCACTCGGCCAGTTCGAGGCCGGGACGCCACCCCGCCGAACCGAGCGTCTCGTCGACTCGCATGCGCCAGTCCTCGGGACCGTCGGTGCGGATCGCCCAGTACCGCTGGAGCCGCTGAGCCCGCCGTACTGCCCGGGTCACGATCTTGGCGGCCTGACGATCGAGAGACTCTCCGTCTCCAATCGCTGCCTCGAGCCAGTCCGAGAAGGCCCGCTCGTCCCACTCCCCCGCAGACATCACGACGCCCTCGAACAGGCGGTCGAAGGAGCGAAGCAGGTCCAACGTGCGGCCGGCAGCACTCATCCGAGGGCAGCAGCCACCCGGGCTGAGAAGGCGGTTGCCAGAGAACCGGTCGCCTGGCCGGGCACGAACGCGGTCGGTCCGACGGCAACGACCGAGGCCACCTCTTTGAGAGTGGACAGCGCCACAACCTCGTCGGCGGCCAGCAGACGATCCAGCTTCCAATGCCCCTCCACCACACCGAGGCCGATCTCCGCCGCCGTCTCGAGCACTTCACGACGGGTAACCGAGGCCAGGATGCCGAGATCCATGGCCGGGGTCTCGAGCACACCGTCGAGGAACCAGGCAATCGTCCAGGTCGGGCCCTCCAGCACCCAGCCATCCCGGGCGATGAGGAGGGCGTCGTCGAAACCCTCCCGCTTGGCACGACGCCAGGCCGACATGTTCGGGGCGTAGGAGATGACTTTGGCTCCGGTCAGATCCCAGTCGACGCCACCCGAATGCCATGGGGCGTCGACCGGCAGAATGCGAAAGGCGTTGTTCGGCTCGGGCATCGGCTCCCACATGACGATGCAGCGAGGGGGAAGGTCCAACCCCGCCAATGTCCCTCCCCGTGTGGCCACCAAACGAACGAAGCAGTCGCCGCCGTCTGCGCCGACGGCTGTGATCCATTTGGCCATCTCATCGCGGGCCGGCAGTTCGAGGTCGAGCTTCTCGGCTCCGGCCTGGAGCCGGTCGAGGTGGGCGTCGAGGGCAAACACGCTCCCGTCGTAGGACCGCGCCACCTCGAAAAGACCGTCACCGCGCTGCAGGCCCCAGTCGAAGACGGAGATTGCAGCCGTGGCTGGGTCGGCAGGCACGCCGTCAATGAGAACTCGCATGCGACCGACACTAGTGGGTGCCCTCCTAAAGTCGGCCCGATGCGAGTGCTCATGACCGGCGCCACCGGATACCTCGGAAGCGCCATGCGCGACAGCGCCCCGGCGGACGTCGAGCTGATTGCTACCGGATTCACCAGGGGTGGCCTGAGGCTCGACATCACCGACCCGGTGGCCGTGAGAAACGCCGTTCATCAACAGCGTCCGGATGTCGTGGTGCATCTGGCAGCGGTGAGCCTGACCGCTTCGGCCGGCGAGGATCCCGACCTCGCCACCCGCGTGAATGTGACCGGCGCCCGGGCCGTGGCGGCCGCCGCCGGCAGGTATGGAGTCCGGCTGGTGGCGCTGTCGAGCGATGTCGTATTCGACGGTACCGGCGCACCGTATCGGGAGGATGCTCGCCCCAACCCCATCAACGCCTACGGAGCATCGAAGCTGGCAGGAGAAGAAGCAACCGCGGCCGAGCATCCCGATGCGCTCATCCTTCGAACCTCGGTGTTGGTCGGCCGCAACCGGGCCGACCGGTATCCGTTCTCGATGCACGTGCTGCAGGAAGCCAGGGAAGGACGGGAGATCACCCTTTACGAGAACGAGCGCCGCAACTTCTACCCGGTCACTCACGCTGCCTCGGCCGTGTGGGAGTGCGCGGGGTCAGACCTCACCGGCGTCCTCCACATCGCTGCAACCGAATCGTCCTCTCGTTTCGAGTTCGGTCGCAGCTTGCTCCTCGCCGCCGGGCTCGATGCCGATCTGGCCACTCCCGCCATCGGCCCACCGGATCGGCCGTCGGATCTCACCCTCTCGGTCGAGCGGGCAGCAGCCCTGCTCGACACCCCCATGCCGACCCCGGAAGAAGCCATCGACGAACTGCGACGCGACCTGCATTTGACGTAGGCTCTCGTCGTTCGACTTCAAGAAGGGGTAACCGTGAACGAATCACTGCGCGCTATCGGCGAGGAATACTGGGAGTACCAGCTCGAGACCTCGCCGCTCACGGCCCTCATGCTCGGCGACCATCGATACGGTGATCGCTTCGACGAGCAATCGCGCGAGGCCGAAGACCGAAACATCGCAGCACTGCGGGACTTCGCGGCTCGCGCCGAAGCAATCGATCCGGCCGACCTCGAGACCGAGGAGCGCATCACGCGCGAGGTGCTCATGTTCGAGGCATCGACGAACGCCGCCGGCGCCGAGACCCGACAGGCCGAACTGGCCGTCAATCATGTGGTCGGCTTCCAGGCGATGATGCCGGTCATCGCGCCTCAGCTGCCGATCGAGACGTCCGAGCATGCCGAACAGCTCATCGTCATGTACGGCGAAATGGCGCGCGGGCTCGACGAGATGAGCGAGCGGATTCGTGAGGGCATAGAAAGCGGTCGCACCCCACCGCGCTACGCCGTCGGTGAGACGATCAAGCAGCTCGACGCGTTCGCGGCCATTCCGATCGATCAGGACCCCTTGCTGGCCACCCGTGTCCCGGCCGAGTTCGATGAGGGAGCGACCGGAGCCTGGAAGGAGCGGCTGGCCGGTGTCATCGAAACGGCCATTCGTCCCGCCCTCGGTCGCTATCGCGATCTCCTCGAACAGCATGTCATGCCGGTGGCCCGCCCTGAAGAACGCTCTGGCGTGGGATGGCTTGCGGACGGCGAGGAGCTGTACGCCCGCGCCATCCACCAGCACACCTCATTGGCCATGGACGCCACCGAAATCCACGAGATCGGCATGCAGGCGATCGAACGCCTCGCCGATGAGTACCGAGTCCTCGGCTCGAAGGTCCTGGGGACTCAGAACCTCGGTGACATCTTCAGCCGCCTGCGCGACGATCCCGACCTTCACTTCCAGACCGGTCCCGAGATCGTGGCGGCGTCGGAAGCGGCCATGGCGAAGGCAAAGGCGGCCATGGGCGACTGGTTCGGCCGCCTGCCGGTAGCCGATTGCGGGGTCGCCGAGGTCCAGTCCGGTCCGGTTGCGTTCTACTTCCCGCCGGCGCTCGACGGGTCCCGGCCCGGCAACTTCTTCATCAACACGTCCGATCCCACCAAGACCGGCCGATTTGAGATCGAAGCTCTCGCCTACCACGAGGGCATCCCCGGCCACCACCTGCAACTCGCCATTTCACAGGAGCTGGAGGATCTGCCCGAGTTCCGCAAGCACGCCGGCATCACGGCCTTTGCCGAGGGGTGGGGGCTCTATACCGAACGGTTGGCAGACGAGATGGACCTCTACACCAGCGACCTGGATCGGATCGGCATGTTGTCGCTGGACTCAATGCGGGCCGGCCGACTGGTCGTCGATACCGGAATCCATGCGATGGGGTGGAGCCGCCAGCAGGCGATCGAATTCCTCGCACGCAACGCTCCGATGAGCCTCGGCAACATCGAGGATGAGATCGACCGCTACATCGGGATGCCGGGGCAAGCTCTCGCCTACATGATCGGCCGTCTCGAGATCCAGCGCATCCGGAGCGACGCCGAGGAGCGCATGGGCGACAACTTCGACATCCAGGGCTTCCACGACGCCGTGCTTACGCACGGGATGCTGCCCTTGGAGGTCCTGGCGGGTGTGGTCGAAGAGTGGACGGCCGGCGTTCGGCCGGCGTAGGAGCTGCTGCGCAGCTCCAAGGCCTCGGCGTGAGGTGCGCTAGATACTCCCCTCCCGTGGAGCGAAGCGGAGCGGGAGGGTACGGGGAGGGTGGTG
>SHLN01000231.1 GCA_004283105.1 Acidimicrobiia bacterium | reverse complement strand
AATTCCATCGTCGACTACGTGTTCCGGGCCCTCGGCATGGAGTACCTGGGACGGACCGATCTCGTACAGGTGCCGCCCACCGAGGCCAGGGCCCTGCCCGAGCCTCCCAAGGGCATTGCCACCCAGACCGGCCAACAGCTAGGGCTCCAGGAAGCGAAGATGGAAGACGACATCGATGCGCAATCGCGGGCAGCGGCCTTCGTTGACGCCGAAGTAGTCGACATCACCGACTCCTCACCGACCGCGGCGGCTTCCACACCGCTGGCGACGCCGACCGTCAAACCCGCTTCACCCAACTCCTCCAATGGCACCAGCGCTGGCGCCACCAACGGGCAGCCTGCCGCCCAGGCCACGGCCGTGATTGCCTCGACCGATGCCCAGACCAGCTCCGTGCAAGCTGCTCTGGCATCCAACATGGGTGACGCACCGCTGTGCGACACCTGTGGTCACATCACGGTCCGCAACGGCTCCTGCTATCGCTGCATGAACTGCGGCGACAGCAAAGGCTGCAGCTAGCCCGCCCGGCGTCCTCTGAAAAAGGGCACCGGAAACCAGGAAGGGCTCCCGGCAACGGGGGCCCTTCTTCCGCGCCGAGATAACCAACCCGAACCGTCCGTTAATCGTCGAAACACGATTAATCTTCCTCCAATGGAGTCTCGACAGTGAAGAAACTGATGTTGCTCGCCATCGTGGTGTTGAGCGTTACCGCCTGCCGGGGCGGTACCGCAGTCACGTCTACGACCGCCCCTCCTGTTCTGTTCGAACCGACCGGAGTCGAGCTGGCGGGCATCGCGTTCGAGGTGCACCAGGAGCCCGGTTGAGGATGTTGCTCAGGGTGGGTCGGGTACCTGCAACAACTTGGAGCCAGCATCGATCTCACTGAGGATCAGGACCTGGCCGCATTCAAAGCAGACAAAGGCGTTCCGGTGGGCGCTGCCTCCTGTCACACCGCGCTCGTCGATGGCTACGTGATCGAAGGACATGTGCCGGCGGGCGCCATCCTCAAGCTGCTCGATGATCGACCGGACGCCATCGGACTGGCGCTGCCGGGCATGCCGGCCGACTCCCCCGGTATGGGGGGCGACCCGGAGACCTGGGAAGCACAACCGGTCGCGCTGATCACAAGCGGCGGAGACCTGGTCCCGTTCGACTTCTGATCGGCGATCAACCTCTCCCGGGCGTCGTGGGTGAATCTGGGGTGGGCAGGCAGCACGCAATAGGCAGCAAGCAGTGCGCAGGAGCCAAGGGGGCGACCGGTAGCCGCGTTCCCTAGGCTTTTTGGTGAAACGACCAAAAGGACGGCTCGCATGACGCTCTTTCACCCCCACAAGCCCGACCGCACCTATCACGACGACCGCTCGAGGCAGGTCATGCTCGACCTCGTCGAGTTCTTCGAGTCGAAGGGCAAGGCGAGCCTGAAAGCGGACGACCACGCCGCCGCCTGGTATTCGGAGTTCCTTGAGTTCATCGGCGAGAAGCAGATCTTCGCCACCATGAGCACCCCATCGGGCTATGGCGCCGATGACGCACGCTGGGACACCTGGCGAATCTGCGAGTTCGCCGAGATCCTCGGGTTTTACGGCCTCCCCTACTGGTACGCCTGGCAGGTCTCGGTGCTCGGCCTCGGCCCGATCTGGATGAGCGACAACGAGTCAGTGAAAGAACGCACTGCCCAACTGCTCCAGGAGGGAGCCATCTTCGCCTTCGGCCTCTCCGAGAAGGACCACGGCGCCGACCTCTACTCCAGCGAGACGACCCTCACTCCCCAGGCCGACGGCACCTACCTCGCAAACGGTCGCAAGTACTACATCGGCAACGGGAACGAGGCGGCCCTCGTGTCGGTCTTCGGCAAGGTGGAGGGCACCGACGAGTACGTCTTTTTCGCCGCCGACACCAGCAAGCCCGGGTACGTCTGTCTACAGAACGTCGTCCACTCCCAGAACTACGTGTCGGAGTTCGAGTTGACCGACTTCCCGCTCAGCGACGCCGACATCCTCGAGCGGGGCGATGAGGCGTGGAACGCGGCGCTCAACACCGTCAACATCGGCAAGTACAACCTCGGATGGGCGTCTATCGGCATCTGCACCCATGCGTTCTACGAGGCCATCCACCACGCCGCCCATCGCACCCTGTACGGGATGCAGGTGACCGACTTCCCGCACGCCAAGGCGCTGTTCACCGACGCCTACACCCGGCTGACCGCCATGAAGCTGGTGGCGTTGCGGGCCGCCGACTACATGCGTTCGGCCTCCCCCGAGGACCGCCGCTACCTGCTCTACAACCCGGTGGTGAAGATGAAGGTCACCACCCAGGGCGAGGACGTCATCAACCACCTGTGGGACGTCATCGCCGCCAAGGGGTTTGAGAAGAACATGTATTTCGAGATGGCGGCCCGCGACATCCGGGCGCTCCCCAAGCTCGAGGGCACCGTCCACGTCAACATCGCCCTCATCGTCAAGTTCATGGCCAACTACTTCTTCAACCCGGCCGATATGCCCGACATCCCCCGCCGGGACGACCCGGTCAACGACGACTTCCTCTTCGATCAGGGACCGACCCGCGGCCTGAGCAAGATCCGCTTCCACGACTATGCCCCGGTGTTCGACCGGTTCGACCTGCCGAACGTCCGGGTCTTCCAGGAGCAGATCGAGGTCTTCAAGACGATGCTGTTCGCAGCCCGGCCGGACGAGGCGCAGACCGCCGACATCGACTTCCTGCTCGGGATCGGGGAGATCTTTACCCTCGTCGTCTACGCCCAGTTGTTCCTCGAGAACGCCGAGATCTACGACACCAATCGGGATCTGGTCGAGCAGGTCTTCGATGTGTTCGTCCGTGATTTCTCGCGGTTCGCCGTGCAACTGCATGGCAAGCCGAGCACCACTTCCGAGCAGATGGACTTCTGCATGCAGATGATCCGCAAGCCGGTGGTGGATGCCGAGCGCTTCAACAGGGTGTGGACCGAGCAGGTGCACTCATTGCGCGACGCCTACGAGATGCGTCCCTGAGCCAAGGTCGACAGACAGGCCGCCGGTAGCGTCTACGCATGGGCGACGAGCGTTTTCTGCTGAAGGACATGTTCAACCGCGAGACCATCGGCGTGATCGCCGACGCGGTCGCCGCCGCCGATTCCAGGTTCGACCCGGCCGCCTTTCTCGCCTCGGTGTTCGATGACGAGTGGGGTGACCGGGAACTGAAGCAGCGCATGCGCCACGCGGCCGAGTGCCTGCGAGTCGGCCTGCCGGATGACTACGGAGCCGCCCTCGAGATCCTGGTGCGGGCTGCCCCCTCCGCCGACGCCGCCGGGTTCGCCGCCATGATCCTGTCGGATTTCGTCGAAGCCTTCGGTATAGATGACCTCGCGGCCTCGATTCCCGCCCTCGAGGTCTTCACCCGCAACGTGTCGGCCGAGTTCGCCGTGCGGCCGTTCCTGGTCCGCTACCCCGACCGCATGCTCGAACAGATGCATGTGTGGGCGGCGAGCGATCAGCCCGACCTGCGCCGCCTCGCCAGCGAGGGGACCCGCCCCCGGCTCCCCTGGGGCATGGCTCTCAAGCAGTATCAGGCCGATCCCGCGCCGCTGTTCCCGTTACTCGAGGGCCTCGCCCACGATCCCTCAGAGGTCGTGCGCAGGAGCGTGGCCAATAACCTCAACGACATCGCCAAGGATCACCCCGACCTGGTGGTCGATGTCCTGGCGCGATGGCAGGATGGCAGCGCCGAGGTTTCCGGGATCACGAGACATGCCCTCCGGGTTCTCCTCAAGCAGGGTCACATTGGAGCTCTGCGCTTGCTGGGATTCGAACCCGATCCAGCGGTAGCGCTCTCCAAGCTCTCAGTGGAACCCGGGACGGTCCCGGTGGGCGGGAAGGTGTCGGTCCGCTTCACCGTGCGATCGACCGCCGACGAACCGCAGTCGGTCATGGTCGACGGTGTCGTCCACTACGCCCGGCCGACCGGAGCAACCACGAAGGTCTTCAAGTGGAAGACGGGCGAATTGGGCCCCGGCGAGACCTGGTCCATTGAGCGATCGGTCACCCTCAAGCCGATGTCGACGCGCCGCATCGAGCCCGGTATTCACTCCTGCGAAGTCCAGATCAACGGGGACCGCGTCGCCCGGATCGAGTTCGAGGTCACGGCCTGAGGCACTGCGACCGGTGAACGCCCCCTCCGCCCCCTG
>SHLN01000035.1 GCA_004283105.1 Acidimicrobiia bacterium | reverse complement strand
AGGCCGAAGCGGAGGAACGCTGGGGCGACAGCGACGCCTACCGCCAGTCGGCCCGCCGTACGGCGTCCTATTCGAAGGCCGATTGGCTCGACATCAAGCGCGAGGCCGCCGAGATCGACGCTGCCTTTGCGGAGTTGCTGGGACGCGGCACCCCGGCCGACTCGGATGAGGCGGCCACCATCGTCGACCGGCACCGGGCACATATCACGAAGTGGTTCTACGACTGCAGTCCCGAGATCCATGCCGGTCTCGGGAGCATGTATGTCGACGATGGGCGCTTCGCCGCGCACTTCGAGGCTGACGCCGAAGGCCTGGCGCGGTACGTGTCCGAGGCGATTGCGGCTCGATACCGCTGACGCCGACTTCGTACACTCTCCCTCATGCCGGAGCCGTCCGCATGATGCATCCCGTCGATCGGGCCGCCGCCCTCTTTTTCCGCCACGGGCCGGCCTCCCTGAAGGTGTTCAAAGACGGCTGGGGGGATGACGCCCTCGTCGACCTCCTGGCGGTAACCGGCGACGCCCCGCCTCCCCTGCCGATCGAGATCGACTGGGATGGTGAGAAGACGGCCGACGATGGACTGGTCGAGCGCGATGGGATCTTCCTCAGCCCGGTGGCCGAACTCCCGGCGGCGAGTCGCACGGCCACCATCCGGATGATCTCGCCGGCTAATCGCACGCGACGCCTCGTCGTGATGATGGCCGCCTGGAACGACCATGGGTTCCGAACCAGGGACGGCCTTGCCCGCCGTCTCGCAGCCGTCGGAGTGAGCTCCATCATGCTCGAAAACCCGTTCTACGGATCGCGCCGGGTGCGTGAGGATCCTCCCATCCGAACGGTGGCCGACTTCGCGGTGATGGGCCGCGCCGCCGTTCAGGAAGGCAGGGCCCTCCTTGCACACTTCGGCTCCGACTACGAGGTGGGGGTCACCGGCTACTCGATGGGCGGCAACATCGCAGCCTTGATCGGAGCTCTCATGGAGACCCCGGTGGCAATCGCCGGGCTGGCCGCCTCCCACTCGCCCGGTCCGGTGTGGCTGGACGGCATCCTCACTCACATGGTCGACTGGGACGCGCTCGGGGGACGTTCGAACGGCGCCGAGGACCGACTCCGCCGACACCTGACGAGCGCATCGGTGCTGGCGGTGCCTCCCCGGCCGCATACCGCCACGGCAGTGATCGTCGGGGCCCGGCGTGACGGGTACATCCCGCCCGCAGCTGTAGAGGCCCTGCACGAGCACTGGCCCGGGTCAGGGCTCCGCTGGCTCCCCGGCGGCCACGCCACCATGATCTGGCGCCAGAAAGATGCCCTCGTCGATGCCATCCTCTCCTCGTTCGATCGTTAACCGACTCCCGGGTCCCGTGGCCGACGGACTTCAGAAAGGTGAACAAACCGGGAACGCGACGAGTGTCCTCCATCGTCACACTCGGTAAGGTAGAAACAAGCTGGACAGTAGGGAGACACAGGTGATACGACGCGTTCTCATCCCCCTCGTACTCGTCGGCCTCGTGGCCGCGGCCTGCGGAGAATCCGATGGTGCCGGCCGTCCGGCCGCGGACGAAACCACGACGACTACGCCAGCCATGGACTCCCAGGCGGATGTGGCTGCGTCGACCACCACGACTAGCGCCGACGAGGAAGGCCAGACCACGGGCTCAACCGAAACGGAAGTGTCGACCGCTACGACACAAGTGTCGACCACCACGTCGCCCACCACGAGCACCACCAACGACCCTGGAAGGACACCGGCCACCGTGCCCGATACGACCATCCCGCCCGTGACCGGAGAAGGCCCCGCCGACCTCGTCGATCAAATCATCGCCGACGCCTCCGGCCGGGCCGGCGTCGCCACCGGGAACATCACGGTCGTACGGAGCGAGGCCGTCGTCTGGAACGACGGATCGCTCGGTTGTCCCGAGCCCGGCCTCGCCTACACACAAGCGCTCGTCGAGGGGTATTGGATCGTCGTCGAAGCTGACGGTACCGAATACGACTACCGGGCGAGTGCTCGCGGGAACTTCAAGCTGTGCGAAGGACCTCCCCCAGGCGGCACCGGTACGGATCGGTAGTCAGGCGTTTCGGTAGCCAGAGTGTTCTCGGAGTGACCAGACCAAACAAATAGAGAAGGGACCCGGCCGGGACCGGGTCCCTTCTTCCTGTTGGTTTCGGACACCTAGCCGCCCGTTATCTCGAACTGCTCTCCGACCGGATCGTTGGGCAACAGCCACAGCCAGTCACCCGCCGGAATACGGAGGTGCTCGGTTGAGAACCCGTCCAGCTCGACATACGCACCGGCGGTCTGAGCAGCGGTGTCCATGACACCGACCTGTACGCCGTCGATCCCTGGAGCCCCAAACGTCACGACCTCGTAGTAGACCTCCGTCGACTCCGTGTCATCGTCGATCATGAACACGTCGGGGAGCGGAAGCACCTGTACGTGGTCGTTGTAGTCGGCGACCGCGTAATACACCGGGAAGAGGTCCCCGGTACGGAAGTCGAGGTACACGACCAGTGCATAGCCCGACGGATCCCCGCCGAACCACCAGCTGTCGTCGACGGTGAAGAGGACAAAGTCCAACGCACCGTCGTTGCCGAGGTCCACGTAGATGTCCGTCTCTCGATTCGAGTAGCTGTCCCACGGTGCCGTCTGGGCCACCGCGAACTCAGCCACCCCCTCGAAGATCGACCGGTAGCCGACGGCTCCGACGGTACCGCCGATCAGGTCGCCTTCCCCGACGAGCGTGAAGCCGTCGAGAATGCCGAGATTGTGGCCCTTGTTGGCCACCGTCTTCATGTTCGGCGACAGCTGGATGTCAGATGCCGGGTCGACGGCGACCATGAAGCCGACCGAGAGCGTTTCACCGCCCATCCGGTCGGTCAGCACGACCCAGCCATCGGCTTCTGCATGACTGAAGAAGCCGTCGTCTCCGGGGAGCTTCTTCGGGTCGACCTTTAGCTGAAGATCGAACGACCGGGTCTGGCCCTCCTTGACATTGAGCTGAGCCGGAGCCGAGACGGAAATGCCCGGTGCGGCCGTGTTGATCACCACTTCGACGTCGTATTTCTTGTTTCCGTCGAAGCTGGTGACGTCGACCGAACGGGTCATCTCTTCGTTCTTGATCGGGTTGACCCGACCGAAGCTGACACCGGCAGGCGTGGTGTACGCGCCAAGCTCACTAGCGGCTTCCACGTTCGCCACGCCGACGCCCTGACGAGCAATCGGCTCGTAGGAGGCGGCCGGAGTCGTGGAGTTCATGAGGAGCGATTTGATCGCATCCACCGACATGTCGGGATACTTTTCACGCAGCAACGCGGCCATGCCGGCCACATGCGGAGCCGCCATCGACGTTCCGCTAAGCACGGCCGAACCGGTTCCGGTTCCGACCGCAGCCGAGCGAATGTTGACGCCCGGCGCCGACAGGTCGGGCTTGAAGGTGTTCCCTCCACCCGGGCCCCGGGACGAGAAGTCCACGAGGGTGTCGGTCAACTCGGGCGTAGCCACCTCGAGACCGTCCTCGAGGTACGCATTGACGGTTTCTCCCGACCCGATGGCAGCGGCAATGGCCGAACCGGCCGTGTTGCCGGTGAAGATGCCCGGGATGGTCGAGACGGCAAAGCCCATCGAGACCAGGGCGTCACCCCGGGCTGCATCGTTGTACACGATGATGGCCACGGCGCCGGCAGCGGCGGCGTTGTCGTGCTTGATCCCGAAGCTGCATTCACCCCGCTGCACGAGGGCGATCTTGCCGGTCAGGTCGTTGACGGCCGGACTGCAGAGGAACGTCGGGTCGGCGGATCCATCCACCGCGACCGCAACTTCGCCGGTGATCGGCCCTACATCGCGCAAGGCCGGACCAATCGAGCCTTCGAGGGCCTGATAGAGACCAGCAACGCTCGAGCCATCCTCCACCCGGAAGGCAGGGAACGTGATCGCACCATCATGGGAAGCGGCCACCGAGATGGCTCCCGGAGCCACACCCGGCGAACCGGTCACGTAGGCGGCGTTTCCGCTCTCATTGCCGGCCGAGGCAACGACGATGACGCCGTTCCGGCTGGCATTGTCGGAAGCGATGGTCGTCGGGTCATTGAGGCTGCCAAACGGCGAACCGAGGCTCATGTTGATGACGTCCAGGTGGTCGTCCATGGAGCCGTCGCCGTTGGGGTCGAGCGCCCACTCGATGGCATCTGAGGTGACATTCGTCGAACCGTCGCATCCGAAGACCTTCAGGGCGTAGAGATCGGCCTGGAAGGCAACTCCGGGCCCAATCTCGGTCGTGCCGACACCGGCGGCCGTGCCGGCCACGTGCGAGCCGTGCCCGTTGCAGTCGAGCGGATCGTCGTCAGGCACGGGAGTGGTCGGACCCACGAGTCCACTGGCGTCGTAGTTGTCACCCGTGAAGTCGTAGCCACCGACGACCTTCAACGTCGGGAAGGTGCCTGCTTCGATGATCGTTGGGTCATCGCCCGCATAGTCGGCCGGATCGCCCGAGCCACCGAAGTCCTCGTGGTAGTAGTCGATGCCGGTGTCGATGATGCCGATCGAGATCCCCTCGCCGGTGTATCCCATATCCCACAGCGCCTCACTGCCGACCCACGGCACACTGCCGTCGTTGTCAGCTTCGAATCGCGTGACCGGGGCCACCGACCTCACTGGAGCGAGTGCGGCAATGGCGGTGAGATCCTGGCGGTTCACCTCGACCCGGAATCCGTTGGCACCCACCCGCATCGAGCTGAGGAGTTCTATGCCAAAGGCTTCGAGTTGTGGGAGGACGTCCGCTTGTTGCGCATCGACGGCGGCCGCCTGGGCTCGCTGTTGGCGCTTGGAGGGCTTCTTGCCCTTCTCAGTCTGATCGGCGACGTACTCGGCAACCGATGGGACATCCAATTGGACGAATACCTCGATCACTTCGTTCAGCGCCATTATCCGGCTCGTGTCGCCGGCCGGGGTCGTCCTCGAAGAGTCGACCTCCCGAAACCGGTCGGCTTCCTGGCCTCCGGCCGGCACCGCCAGTGCCAGCGCGGTCACCAGAGCGGTCACTAAAACAGCAAGACGTTTCACAGCATCCCTTCCCAGTTGTCTCCGTCACTTCAGGCGTGGACGCTCCCCACCCACGGCGCGATCGACATTAGCGGTTTCTCGCGCGGTGGGTGGTTTCGTACCGACACTGTTTTTTCGCGTTCTGGCCCGCACGACCGCTCGCCTGAGCCGGCGTTAGCCTCGCGACATGGCACGCAAAGACATCACCATGACTCCCGACGAGCAGCAGACGTTCCTGGCCGGAGGGCATACGCTCATCGTCACAACCATCGGCAAGGACGGCTGGCCCCACGTCGCTCCCATGTGGTACTTCATGGACGACGGGAAGGTGGCCTTCCGCTCGTTCACGAAGTCTCAGAAGATCGTCAACCTCGAACGGAACCCGAAGATCACCGTCCTCCTCGAAACCGGAGGGACCTACGAGGAGCTGCGGGGCATCATGATCAGAGGAACGGCCCGGCTCGTCACCGACCCCGCCGCGGTGCTTGCCATGTACGGCGAGCTCAGCAAGCGGTATGCGTTCGTGGGGAGCGAGCCGGTTCCGCTCGAAGGTGAAGCACTGGAGGCGGCCTTCGGACGGTTCGCCGCCAAGAACACCGGCGTGATCGTCGAGCCCGAGAAGATCGTGAGCTGGGACCACCCGAAGCTATCGGGCGCCTACTGAGGCTCGTACCAGGGCCAGTACGACAGATCGACGTCCACCATGCTCTGAAGCCGGTGGAGATCGGGCGTGAAGAGATCCTCGAGTTCCCGCCGTTTCAGACCGGACAGCTTGGCGGCGTCGTGGCTCGACTGGCGGAGGAGCAGGCGGTTGCGCCAGCGGGGCAAATCCTTGCGCTTCGGGTCGACGGCCCACGGGCGACTGCGCCGAACCCGCCGGCCCACCAGATTGGGGATGCGCTTCTCGTCGCTCCGGTTTGCTTCGATGGGGCCGACCGGAGGCATACTCGCCGGGTCGACATCGAGGAACCGGAACACCCGGTCGAGCACCGCGTCCCGGTCGGCACGGAGCCGGTCGGCAGTCTCAACGAGCACCCGGTCGGCACCGTACGCCTCCACATAAGGAACCAGCTGCCAGCCGTAGGACGAGGTCGTGCGGTAGTCATGGTCGCCCGCAACGTCGTTCATCGATCGCACCTCGCCCCCGTAGTGGAGCATGTCCAGATACATCGACTGCATGCGGGCGATGGGGTCGCGCACCATGTAGATGATCCGGGCGTCGGGGAGCACCTCGGCCATGCGGCCGGGCGTCTCGGGCCAGGTGTGGCGCTTGGAGTAGTTGGGTGAGGCTTCACCGACCCGCTGGCCGGGTGAGGCAGCGTCGAACTGCTCCTCATACCAGGCGATCCCCTTGGCCCAGTTCGCCTCATTGGAGAAGAAGTCGAGCTCTTTGCGCCACGGCATGGACACCTGAGGATGTTTCACGAGGTACTGAAACAGCGCAGTGGTGCCTGCCTTCATGGCGCCGATAACTATGAAGTCCGGCAACATCGGCGTCAGCTTACGGGCCCGGGCCGGGTTTACCCGAACTCTGCCTCCGCCGAACGGACTGCATCGCCGCCCTCCTGCTTGACGAGGTACATGGCCGTGTCGGCCCGGTCGAGCAGACTCTCAACCGTTTGCTCGGAATCGTCTTCGAGGAGGGCCAGACCGACGCTCACGCGGATCGGCAGCGGCCCGACCTCGGTGTCAAACGGGGTATCCCCGATGGAACTGCGGACCCGCTCGGCAACCTCGAGGGCCGTCTTGAGGTCGGTTTCGGGCAGGAGAACGGCAAACTCCTCGCCTCCGTACCGGCCGACGAGATCGATGTCGCGCACGGCCCGGCGACACCGCTCGGCCAGGTGGCGGAGCACCTCATCTCCGATGGCATGGCCGTACGTGTCGTTGACCCGCTTGAATCCGTCGATGTCGAGCATGAGGGCGGAGAGGGGCCGGCCCGTGCGAGTAGCCCGTTCGAGCTCACGGCGGGCAACTTCGAAGAAGCCGCGGCGATTGCGGAGGCCGGTCAGGTCGTCGGTAACGGCAAGACGCTGTACTTCTTCGAATAGTCGGGCGTTCTCGATGGCGATGGCCGCCTGGTTGGCCATGGCCTCATGCAGGATGAGGTCATGACGGCTGAACTCAGCATCGCCCGCCTGGTTGATGGCCGTGAGCACACCGAAGACCTTCCCGGCGTAGCTGAGCGGGGCGACCATGACCGCTCCGGCTCCGGTCGCCTCGCGACGCGCCCGGGCCTGGGGACCCTCCCGTTCATCCGGACGGTTTTCGGGCGAGATGAGCGATTCGTGCTCGCGCATGGCGTAGCCGGCCAGGCCATCCCATAGCTCCTCAAACGTCGCCGCCACCACACGGTCCCGACCCTCCCCACCGCGCACGAAGTGCACGATCTTCTTGGCGCGGGGATTCATGGTTATGAGCGACACGCCGTTGGCGGGAAGCGCTTCTGCGACGCCGTCCACCACCGTTTGGAGCGTCTGCTCCAGGGAGGACCCCTCGATGAGATTCTGCGCAACCCGGTAGAGCGTCTCGGTCTTGGCAAGAGTTGCCTGGGTTCGTTGGAAGAGGCGGGCATTCTGGATGGCGACGGCGGCGTGGTCGCCGAACGCATCGACGATCATCGCCTCCTCCAGCCGGTAGGACGTATCGTGGCTGGCGACGGTGAGTGCTCCGATCACCCGGTTCCGGGCCAGGAGTGGCACCCCGATGAACGACTTCATCGGCTCGTCGCCGACGTAGATGCCGGTCGCTCGCTCTTCGCCGTCCGAGACGATGACCGGAGCCGTTCCTTCGATGAGCTCGGTGATGATCGGGTCATGGGTGATCGAGATGGCCGACTGCCGGAGGGCCTCGGGATCGCTGAACCCGCGACTGGCCATCACCCGCATCGAGTCGTCGATGCGAAGCATGAGGGTGGCCGTGTCCGACGAGAGCACCTGATCGAGACCGTCGAGGACGCTCCCGAGCACGCCCCGCAGGTCGAGCGTGCTCGTCATGCCGGAGGTGACATCGCGCAGCGTGTCGGCAAGCCGGCGCTGACGCTGTTCGGCCTCGAGTCGCAGCGAGTAACCGATGACGACACCGGCCTGGGCGGCCATGGCCTCGAGGACTCTGGCATCCTCGGCCTCGAGTGGTTGGTCGAGATTGGCAGCCGACAGCGTGCCGACGAGCTTCTCATGGAATCGAATCGGCGTCGCCACCACCCACTTTGCTCCCGGCAGGAAGCGCTGGACGGCACCCGGGGCCGCCTCGTCGAGCGTTGTGGCGTCGGCCAGCACCGTTTCCCCCGACTCGAGGACCCGGCCGGTGACGCCGGCCATGAGCTCGTCGTACTCGAGGATCTCGTCTTCCCCGCCGCCGGTGGCAACGATCTCGCCGGTCTCCGGGTTGAGGATCACGACGACGGATTGGTCGGCCGGGAGCCCATCGGCGACGCCTGCGGCGACATGACGAAGAAGCTCAGCAGGATCGTCGGTATGAAGGCGACCGCTGATACGGTCGTGGAACCGCATGAGCGCGCCCAACTCATCGACATCGCGACGCGCGATGGCATCAGTCATGAGCAAGTCTCATGCCTCGTATATCGGCCCACTACGCCCGTGTCTTGAACGACGAGATTCGAGAATCACTGGGCCGACTTGACGAAATCGATATAGCGGTCCAATATATCGATTCGTTATATCGATCCACTATGCTGTGGACAACTCGACCAGGGCGAACATGCTCGATTTTGCGATCCTCGGAATACTGACAGATGGACCGTTGCACGGCTACGAGCTCAAGCGCGTGCTCGCCGACTCAGAGCATGGATTCTGGACAGTCTCATTCGGATCCCTCTATCCGGCACTTCGTCGGCTGGAGAAGAAGGGGTTCGTGAGCGTCGGCACGGACGGCGGAGCGCGCCGCAAGGTCTACCAGCTGACCGCCGAGGGCAAGGCGTACTTCCAGGAGCTGCTCGAAACCCCCGGTGCGGCGGAAGAGGATCGGGCATTCACCTTGAAGCTGTCGTTCTTCCGCTACCTCGACCCGGATTCACGGATCGGCGTGCTCGAGCGGCGCCGGGCCCACCTCACCACCCGGCTGGCCGAATCGCGCCGGTCGATGAAGGAATCGGCCAATCGCACCAAGCGACGGATGGACGACTACACGCTCGCCCTCATGAATCGGAGCATGAGCAGCACCGAAGCCGACATCGCCTGGTTGGACGAATTGATCGAGAACGAGCGGGCGGCCCGGCCCAAGCGCAAGCAACGCCGGGTACGGGGAACGGCGCCCGAGGCGAACGAGATTTGAGCAAGGAAGGGAAACGGAAATGAGCAAAGTGCGCGTAGCGATCGCGGGGGTAGGCAACTGCGCCAACTCTCTGATCCAGGGCGTTGAGTACTACCGGGATGCCGATCCGGACCAGTTTGTCCCCGGCCTGATGAACGTCGACCTCGGTGGGTATCACGTCCGTGACATCGAGTTCGTGGCGGCATTCGACGTGGATGCCACGAAGGTCGGACAGGACCTCGCCAAGGCCATGTGGGCCGGCCACAACAACACGATTCGATTCGCCGACGTCGGCGAGCTCGAAATCGAGGTATTGCGGGGGCCAACCCACGACGGGCTCGGCCACTACTACAAGGAAATGGTCGAAGAGTCTGCCGCCGAGCCGGTCGACGTGGTCCAGGCGCTCCGGGATTCAGAGGCCGACGTACTCGTCAGTTATCTCCCGGTCGGCTCGGAGGATGCCACCCGGTTCTATGCCGAGTGCGCGCTCGAGGCCGGAGTTGGCTTCGTGAACGCCATCCCGGTGTTCATCGCCTCCGACCCCGTGTGGGCTCGCCGCTTCTGGGAGGCCGGGCTTCCCATCATCGGCGACGACATCAAGTCTCAGGTCGGCGCCACCATCGTGCACCGCCAACTGGCCACTCTGTTTGAGAAGCGTGGTGTCATCGTCGAGCGCACCAGCCAGCTCAACGTCGGCGGCAACATGGACTTCAAGAACATGCTCGAGCGCTCCCGCCTCGAGTCAAAGAAGATCTCCAAGACCCAGGCCGTCACCTCGCAGATCGTCGGACGGGAGATGGACGCAGACGACGTGCATATCGGACCCTCCGATCACGTTGCGTGGCTGACCGACCGCAAGTGGGCCTACATCCGGGTAGAAGGCCGGGCGTTCGGGGACGTTCCCCTCAACGCCGAGCTCAAGCTGGAAGTGTGGGACTCCCCCAACTCGGCCGGTGTTGTCATCGATGCCGTTCGCTTCTGCAAGCTGGCGCTCGACCGCAAGCTCGGCGGTCCGGCTCTGGCGCCGTCCGCCTATCTCATGAAGAGCCCGCCGATTCAGTACCGGGACGACCTTGCCCCGGTCATGATCGATGAGTTCATCGCCGGCGGCGATCCCACTGCCGATGACCTGGCGGAGTACCTGAAGGGCTAAACGCCGGTCAGCAACCTTGCTCAGGAACAGCGGCCCGCCCGGGCCGCTGTTCTCATTGGACCTACCATCCCGCCGTGACCGAGGCTCAAGGTGCCGGGAAATAGACCGAGAACTATCCGAATCCCCGGGAGCACCATGCCGAAACCACGCCACCTGCTGACATCGATTGCGATCGCCGCCATGATCGTCGCCGTTCTTCCTCGCGCAGAAGCGGCCGGACCGCCGGCAGTGACCCGGGTCAGCGTCGCCACAAACGGCGCCCAGGCGAGCATCTCCTCCTCAGACGACCCCTCAATCAGTGGGGACGGAACCCGCATCGCATTCGAATCTGAAGCCACCAACCTGGTGCCCGGAGACACAAACAATGACCACGACATCTTCGTTCACGACACCGTGACCGGCACCACCACGAGAGTGTCGGTTGCCTCAGACGGAACGCAGGGGAACAACCACAGCCGTCTCGCCGCCATCAGCACCGACGGGACCAAGGTGGCGTTCATCTCGTGGGCAAACAACCTCGTCGCCGTGGACACCAACTCTCGAGAAGACGTGTTCGTCCATGATCTCTCGACCGGAACCACCACCCGGGTATCGGTGAAGAACGACGGGTCCCAGGTCGAGGCGGTGCTTGTCAGCACGATCTCCATCAGCGGTGACGGCACCAGGGTCGCGTTCGTAACCAATCGGTCAGACATCGTGCCGAACGACACCAACAGCGACCTCGACGTCTTCGTGCGCGACACCGCCGCCGGCACGACGACCCGCGTCTCTGAGCCCACCGGCGGTGGGCAGGGAGACTTCGGAAGCGACTCCCCATCTCTCAGCGCCGATGGGACGATGATCGCGTTCCGGTCCGAAGCTCGGAACCTCGTGCCGAACGACACGAACCTGAGCCGCGACGTGTTTCTCCACAACCTGGCGACCGGCGTCACAACCAGGGTCTCCGTCAGCGATAGCGAGGCCGAGGCCACCGGGGGTGAGAGCGGAATCCCCTCACTGAACGCCGACGGCACCAAGGTCGCGTTCGAGTCGCGGGCCTCCAATCTCGTTGCCGGCGACACGAACAACGCCATCGATGTCTTCGTGCGCGACACCGTCGCCGGGACGACCACCCGGGTCTCGGTCGCAGACGATGAATCACAGGCCTCGGACTCCAGCGGAGCCGTTGCCATCAATGGCGACGGGACGAGGGTTGCCTTTCACTCCACCGCCACCAACCTCGTGGCCGGCGACACCAACGTCGCTCTCGACGTGTTCCTGCGGGATGTAACTGAGGGAACCACCACCCGGATCAGCACGACCGACACCGGCGCCCAGGCTGCCGGGGTCTCAGACGCCCCGTCCATAAACAGTGCCGGTACCCGAATCGCCTTCAACAGCCGGGTGGCGCTCGTAGCCGAGGACACGAACGGCACCGACGACGCCTACGTGGCCGCCACCGATTGCTGCGTCGACACCGATGGCGACGGCTTGACCGACGGCGAGGAGCTCGACCTGGGCACGGACCCACTCGTGCGCGATACGGATGGGGACGGGGTCGAGGATGGTGATGAGCTCACCGCGTTGACGGATCCGACCGAGCCGCCGGCTCAGGTGGGGTTGTTCAACGGTGCGACCGGGGAGTGGAACCTCCGGTCGGCGGATGGGTCGACCACGGACTTCTTCTACGGGAACCCTGGTGACACGCCGTTGATGGGTGACTGGGACTGCGACGGAATCGACACCGTCGGCATGTTCCGCCCCTCAAACGGGTTCGCCTATCTCCGCAACAGCAACGAATTCGGAATCGGGGAGATCGAGTTCTTCTTCGGGATCGCCGGAGACATCCCCATCGTCGGGGACTGGGACAACGACGGCTGTGACAGCCTCGGGGTATATCGGGATGGGCACGTGTTCTTGACCAACGCGCTGGAAACGGCCTTTGCCGATATTGACTTCTGGTTCGGGAACCCCGGAGACCAGCCATTCACCGGCGACTTCGATAACGACGGGCTCACCGAGATCGGATTGTTCCGCGAGTCGACCGGGTTCGCCTACCTGCGCGACGACTACACCTTCGGGGTGGCCGACACCGAGTTCTTCTTCGGGATCGGCGGAGACCAGATCATCGCCGGAGATTGGGACAACGACTACACAGAAACCGTCGGGATCTGGCGCTCCGGCGACGCCACGTTCTACCTGGCCGACACCAACGACACCGTCACCGCCGACTACACCATCCCCTACGGCACCGGCACCTGGACCCCCGTGGCCGGCAACTTCAACTAGGCCGGAACGCCGGCCAGGTAATCGATGACGTCTCGGGCCGAGTAGAACGGACCATCGTCCCGCTTGCGGTCCATGAGGGCCCGCACGCCTTCGAAATCCGAACCCGCCGTCACAATCGGCGGCTCCTCCACTCCGGCGGCCGTCCGGTATTGGGGAAGCCCGGCGGTGGCGAGGAGTCCGTTGCAGAGGCAGGCCCGGCCCTCGGTGTTCTGCACCCGGCCGCCCTTGACATCGCCGTAGGCCTTGAGCGGCTCGGCCGGACACCGGTAGCCGATCAGATCGTTGTCCGTCTTGTACGGCACCCGGAGTGCGCCCAGGTCGCAGACCCGGCGCCGGTTCAGGAACACGTCCTCATCTGAAATCGATCCCTCTACCTGCACGATGCGGAACGGGAACCCGGTCGGCGAAGCACGCCAATCGGAACGAACCTCGACCGTTCCGTCGGCCACCTGTCCGACGATTGTCTCCTTGAGCTCGCTGGTGAGACCCGACTCCTCACAGAACGCAAAGGCGGTCCCGACCTGTACGCCTGCCGCCCCCTCGGCCAGGGCCTGCTGCAACCCTTGCGGAGTTCCAAAGGACCCGGCCAGCCAGAATGGCAAGCCGATCTCAACCAACCGGGCCAGGTCGACGTCATCGCGCTCGTCGTAGACCGGCTGGCCCAGGTCGTCGGTAACCCGCGGACCGCGGGGTGGAGCGTTGTGTCCGCCGGCGCTGGGAGCCTCGACGATGAACCCATCGGGAGGCTCGGGCAGTTGGGCCAGGCCTTCGGCCAGATCCACCGAGGCAACGATGGCGAGGAAGTCGGGCCGGTCGACAACCGGGAGGTGTGACCCGTTGAGGTCCGACGGGTCGAACCGGATCTCAACTGCATCATCGCTCGAGGTGAGGCCCTGCACCCTGAGCGGGAGCGTCACAGCTTCGGAGCGGGCCAGGCGGCTGATCATCCCCGGCATGTCCTTCGGGTTCCCGGCGCCGACAATGACGTAATCCACCCCGGCCAACATGGCTCCGTAGACGGAGAATGGGATCGGGATCTCGATCTTGCGAAGGTAGTTGATGCCGACCGGGCCGTCGTGGCCCTCCTTGGCGAGGAACACCTCGACGAAGTTGGCAGCCACGGTCAGCTCCTGGAGCGCCAGGTCCGGGTCGACGGTGAACGTGCGCACGTTCTTGAACGGCCTCGTGGAGTCCTTGCCGCCTGGTACGAAGTAGGCGTCGAGGACCCGGTCGGAGACCGATGCAAATGGGAACTGTTCGAGGGCCCGACGGACATGGCCGCCCGGGTCGCCGAGCTGGAGGCGCCGCGCCATGACGACCTCGAGAATCGTGCCGGAGACCACTCCGAGCTGGCCGCGCCGGGCAACGGCGTTGGCGAGGGGCCACCCGGACACGGCAACACCCATGCCGCCCTGGATGATGCTCGGAAGCCCGGTGTTGCTAGCCATCGTCGTCCCTCGGAACACTCGATCTGAATGCCTCCTCGATATGACCCGGCCGAGCAAGCACCGGTTACCGGTCTTCGAGTGCCCGGCGGATCTCCTCGCGCAGGCTCGCGGCCTCGGCGGCGGCCGTTTCGGACTGGCGGCGGGTGATGTGGAGGGCGATGAGCCGGGCGATGAGCACCACCAGGTAGATCTGGCCCATGAGCCCCTCGACGACGGTCAGGGCCCGGGCGGCTTCCGTGGCCGGCGCGATGTCGCCGAGTCCGAGCGATGTCAGGGTGACGAAGCTGTAGTAGAAGAGGGCAGAATCCCCGGTCTCCACGACCTGGGGAGGCACGAACGCGTCCTCATTGGCATAGGCGAGCCAGGAGAACACAATGCCAAAGACGATGCCGATGAGCAGGTAGACGGCGATGGCGGCAAAGATCACATTGCTATTGACCCGCCGCTCATTGAGCACGAATCGCAGGATCATCACCGGGGCGATGAGGGAGAGTGCGGTGATGAGGATATTGCCGGGGCCGAGCAGGCCTCCGACATCGAACAGCACTCCCGCCAGTGTCAGGATGAACACCGGCGCCATGACGGCGAGGTGGGCTTGCACGAGCCGGGCCGATCCGCCGGTTCCCCGCACCGCAATGAGCACGGCGCCGTAGACGAACAGGCTGATGGGAACCGTGACCCAATCGTCCCCGCCGTACGTCTCGGCCAGTACGTAGACGGCGACGATGAGAAGGATGACGACGAAGAAGCTGTGGCTCAGCTCATCGAGCTTGGCTCGTGTCGGCGCGGACAGCTCCATGCGCCAAGTCCAGCAGACGGGGTTCGCTCGTGCTCATCTGCCGGCGCGATCACCTTTCCGTGAGCAACGGGGGCCGTCGGTCGCTTCGTATCGGGGCGTTGCTGGAATGCCGGGAAGTCGACGACCTAATCCCGTCAGCTTTCCTC